>CBHTSV010000334.1:0-6374 GCA_966095215.1 uncultured Sphingomonas sp.
AAGCGCGCGTGCCTCAGCATCATCGAACATGCCGTAGCTGATGATGATGACCAGGTCGCCTTCATGCACCAGGCGAGCCGCGGCGCCGTTGATGCCAATCACCCCGCTGCCTCTCGGGCCGGGGATTGCAGAGGTCTCGATGCGGGCACCGTTGGTGATGTCGACGATCGCCACCTGCTCGCCCTCGAGCCGGTCGGCCGCCTCCATCAGGCCGGCGTCGATGGTCACGGAGCCGACGTAGTGCAGATCGGCCTGAGTCACCGTCGCGCGGTGGACCTTCGATTTCATCATGATCCGCATCACGGGGTCGGCTCCTCGGGTCAGCAGCGGCGGGCCATTAGTAGATTTGCATCCGTTCGTCGATAATCAATGCTGCACTGCATTATCGCACTTGCAGTACAAGGTGGATATTCCCAACTGCGAAGTGTCGGGTTGGTGGCATTTCCCAACTCCGCGAGTGCGTTACCCAGCCAAGTGATTGGAAATGAGGGATTTCCTCATTTGGCATGGCTCTTGCTCAGTAATGGGCACAGGCTTTGCCAATGGAGACGATGATGCAAGCGCAAGTGAACGAGGAGCAGACCTACACGCCGCTGCCGCTGCGGGCGCACACGATCTTGGGCGTCTGCGAGGCGATCGGCGAGGATTTCGGGTTCAATCCCGTCCTGCTCCGCATTCCGCTCGCGGCCAGCGTCGTCGTCAGCCCGATGATGGCCATCGGCGCCTATTTTGCTCTCGGCCTGGCCGTGCTGGCTTCCCGCTTCTTCTTCCCGCGTTCGAAGAACATTCCGATCGTCCAGCAGGCCGATCCTGCGAACGAGCAGCGTGAGCTGAAGAAGGCTGCTTAGGCCTTAGAAGTCGCCGCGGGCCTCGGCCCTGGCTTCGAGCAGGTCGAACAGCGCTCGGTGCTGGAGCAGCAGCTGCTGCCCGCCGAACGCCAGGGCTCGCTCGCTGGCGGGAGTATCCGACGCGACCTCGATCGCCGTGACGATAGACTCATCGTCAGGCAGCGTGGTCGGCTGAGGATCGATTCCCGCACGCGCCGCGACACGGTCGAGCATTCTGCGGATTGGCGTCCAGTCGCCGACGAGCGCGCTCGCCGCGCCCAGGGCGCAGCCTTTGCGCTCCGAGGTCGCGAGAGTTTCCAGGGCATGGCGCGCAGCGAGCAAGCTCGCCTCCGTCTCCGCCGCACCCGGTGTGCTCGGCATCGGCCCCACGGCCGACGTCAGCCGCACCAGATAATGCCGCTCGCGCTCGAAAGCGTCGGATGCAAGCGTAAGCCAGTAATGCGCCGCTTCCGACTTCGGGCAGCGCTGGAGCGCGACTTCAATCAGGCCGGGATAGTGGCCGTGGAGGCTGCAGAGGAGGTGAACCGCGTCGGCCAGGTCGCGGCCGGAGTGCGAACCGGTCGCCTCGATGAGCGAGCTGAGGTGCGAATGGCGAGCGGAGCCCTCGCCAGCTACTCGAGCGAGCTGGGCTTCGGCAACGCTGACCTGCTTCAGGCCGATCGACCGATTGATCGCCATTCCATCCCCTCGTCTGACGCGGCTCGCGAGAGCTTTATCGGATCGGTCGTAACGCAAGGGCGTAAAGAGGAGGTTTATGCCGGGGTAATGTTTCGGGAACCGCGGTCGATCAGTCGTCGCGGTACGCGAGCTCGTAATTGCCCCAGCGCTTGCCCTTGACCCATAGCGGCACGAAGACGTTCTTCACGGGGATGAACTTGTCCCCTAGCTCCATCCGGTAGGTTGCCAGGGTCGCCGGCTTGTCGCTGGCGAGCGCTGCCCGTGTCGTGTCGTCGATCAGGATCCTGCGGTTGCGGCAGTGGGCGTCGTTCCAGACGGGGTCCGGCCCCTGCGGATGGCTCCGCTCTGAAAGGTGCGTCGGAAGAGAGCCGTTCATGTCGCCAATCGCCGAGCCGATGATCCGGGCGTCGCTGGCCTTCACCCGATCGAGAATCGGGCGAACGTGCTTGTCGGCGGCGTCGTTGAAGCGGACCGTGTACTGGACGGGGTTCGAACCCTCGATGACCTGGTAGTCGCGGTCGAACACGTCCTCGAGAGCGACTTCGCCCTCGTCGATCGCGCGCTCGATCGCAGCCTTGATGCGGCGGCATGCTTCCTGGGCAGTGAGGATGAAGGGCGTGTCATCGATTTCGGCGCCCGAATTGGCGAGGGTGTCCAGCATTGAATTAGACAGATGCTCGAGGTGCGCCAGGCGCTTCTGCGCCGTCAGCAACTCGCTGCCATTGTCGCGAGCGTCGCCCGCGAAGTCGGTAAGGCCGGCTTTCACCCGGTCGACGCTGGTCTGGATCATGCTGGTCGAATGGGCGATGCCCTCGGTCTGGCGATCGACCATGCCTACGATCTCGCTCACTTCGCGGACCGTGTCGTTGATCACCGAGAAGCCGGACTGGGCGGCGCGGCTGCGCTCGACGCCGGTCTTGATCTCGGTGGTGACGGCGCTCGCCTCGCGGGTCAGCTCGCCGATGGTCGAAGCAATCTGGCTGGTCGCGGCGCGTGTGTCGTGAGCGAGCTTCTTCACCTCCGCGGCGACGACCGCGAAGCTGCGGCCGGCATCGCCGGCGCGCGCGGCCTCGATCGTCGCGTTGAGCGCCAGCATGTTGGTCTTGCGGGCGATGGTCTCGATGGTCGAGGAGACGGTCTGGACCTGGTTCATCGCGGCCGCGAAGCCCGCCATGCGCTCGCCGAGCTGCACGATGAGCTCGGTCAGGCCCTTGAAGCCGTCGATGGTGCTGTCGATCGCCTCTCGCCCGGCCTCGAGCTTGGTCCGCGCCTGCTCGGACAGCAACCGCGCCTCGTCGGTGGAGTCCGAAACCCGTGCCTGGTCGGCAAGCAGTCGGGTGGTGACTTCCTCGAGCTGGTCGAGCACCTTCAGATGCTCGCCGATCCGCTCGGAAACGCCCTTCACGTAGCGGGCGACGTCGCTGCACTCCATCGACTGCAAGCCGCAGTCACGAGCGACCGCGCGGATCGCGTTTTCCGTGACTTCCTCAATTCCCTGAGTGGCCATCCCAGTCCCGCTCCCAACAACACCGTGGAAGCGGGATAATCACGAACCTCCTACTTCTTGGTTAACCAAAGCGGGCGGAAAGGCTCAGTAGAGAAGGAACCGCTTGCGCTGCTCCTCCCAGTCGCGTTCGTCGGGGATGGTGACCGTGTCGAGGTCGGAAGGCGCAGCATCCGCGTCGTCGACCCATTCGCGCAGGAGGGGTGAGCCGTTGATCACGTCGACCGCGAGCTTGTCGAAAACATATTCGTACGGGAAATCGCGCCACAGATTATAGTCGGGATAGAGCCGGCGGATCGCCTTGAAGGCGAGCGACTGGACGCGCCAGGGCTTGAAGACTTCGTGATCGTAGAACGGCCCTTCGGCGTGGATGAAGACGCCACGGCACATCTCGCCCACGTGCTTGTGGAAGGTAGGCTGGAAGGTCATGTCGCGCAGCTTGCAGCCGTGCAGCCATTCGGGAGCCAATGACTGCATCTCCGCGATCAGCTTGCGCGGCTCGATGTTGGGCGCGCCGAACAGCTCGAGCGGGCGGGTCGTGCCCCTGCCCTCGCTCAGCATAGTGCCCTCGAGCATGACGGTCCCCGCATAGGCGCGCGCCATGTTGAGGTTCGCGGCATTGGGGCTCGGGTTGATCCAGATGCGTGTCGTGGGCCAGCCGAAGCCCGGCGCTTCATCAGGCTTCCAACCCTCCATTTCGACCACTCGATATTCGACATCGAGATTGAAGTGATCGACGAACCATTTGCCGAGCTCGCCGAGCGTCAGGCCGTGCCGCATCGGCAGGGGACCGGCGCCCACGAAGCTCTCCCAGCCCGGCCGCAACGACAACCCCTCGATCGGTCGACCGGCAGGGTTGGGCCGGTCGAGCACCCACACGCTCTTGCCATGCTCGGCTGCGGCTTCGAGCACGTAGAGCAGGGTCGTAATGAAGGTGTAGATCCGACAGCCCAGGTCCTGAAGGTCGACAAGGATCGTGTCGAAGGTCCCGAGCGACTGTCCGGTCGGCCGCCGCACCTAGCCGTAGAGGCTGAAGACCGGGATCTGATGGACGGGATCGGTGAAGTCGTCGGACTCCACCATATTGTCCTGTTTGTCGCCCCGCAGCCCATGCTGCGGGCCGAAGGCGGCGGTGACCTTCAGGCCGGCGGCGACCAGCGCGTCGAGGCTGTGCGTAAGGTCGCGCGTGACTGACGCGGGGTGCGCGAGGAGCGCGACGCGCTTGCCCTCCAACGGCGCGCGAAGCTCCGGCTCGGCGAGCAGCCGGTCGATTCCGAACAGGGTCATTCGCGCTGCTTAGGGAAGGTGCGCGGTGAAGCAAGCGGCGTCGTGGAAGTCGGGCTTTTCGCTGCCCTCAGGATGAGCGAGCGCCCAATATGACTTGGTGCCATCCTTCTCCTCGAGGATTGCAGACAGGCCCAGCTGCCACTTCCGCTCGGCGTCCACCGCGATCGTCGCCCCGAGCGCCCACCAGGTGAAATTGTCCTCCATCCGGATGTACGGATCAGAGTCGATTTCCGGGTTCGTTTTTCCTTCGCGATGACTTTTGAAGTCGTATGCCGCCCATTGGCCGGACGGAGCGAAGTTCCATTCGCGGTACGACTCCTCGGCCTCTTCACGAAGGAAGGCTTCGAAGCAGGTCGATTCCCAGAGATCGTCCGCTCGCCCCGGCTCTCCTTCCGGAATGACGAAACGGTCCGCCGGTGCGCCCACGCCGAACCAGATGTTCGTGGTCGCGGTGCTTCCCAGCGACCCCGCATGGTCAACATTGACCCAGACCTTGAGCTCCGGATCGGAAGGCGGCGTCGCCGGATGCGGGATCAGGTTGAACTGCATGGTTGCAGTGTAGCAGGCGGCGGTTAACGACGCTAAGCGCTTCGTCGATGACTTACCGCTCCTCCCTCCTGAAGCTGCTCGACGAGCGCGGCTACATCCACCAGGTAACCGACGCCGAGGCGCTCGACGCCCTCGCGAGCAAGGGAACGGTGACCGCCTATATCGGGTTCGACGCCACTGCTCCTTCGCTGCATGTCGGCAACCTGGTCTCCATCATGCTCCTGCGCCGGCTCCAGCAGGCGGGGCATCGGCCGATCGTGCTGATGGGCGGCGGGACGACCAAGGTGGGGGACCCTTCCGGCAAGGACGAAGCCCGCAAGCTCCTGAGCGAAGAAGCCATTGCAGCGAACATCGCTTCGATCCGCAGGAATTTCGAGAACTTCCTGACCTTCGGCGACGGCCCGTCCGACGCGGTCATGATGAACAATGCCGAGTGGCTGGACGGCCTTCAGTACGTCGATTTCCTTCGTGAGGTCGGGCGGCATTTCACCATCAACCGGATGCTGACCTTCGAGAGCGTGAAGCTGCGGCTCGACCGCGAGCAGCCGATGACCTTCCTCGAGTTCAACTACATGATCCTGCAGGCCTATGACTTCCTGGAGCTGTCGCGCCTCGCCGGCTGTCGGCTGCAGATGGGCGGGTCCGACCAGTGGGGCAATATCGTCAACGGCATCGAACTGGCCCGCCGGATCGACGGGACAGAGCTTTACGGGGTCACGACGCCGCTGATCACCACTGCCGACGGCGCGAAGATGGGCAAGACGGCAGCGGGCGCTGTCTGGCTCAGCGCCGACCTGCTCAGCCCCTACGATTACTGGCAGTTCTGGAGGAACACGGCGGACGCGGACGTCGGCAAGTTCCTGCGGCTGTTCACCGACCTGCCCCTCGACGAGATCGAGAGGCTGGAGAGGCTACCCGGCGCGGAGATCAACCAGGCGAAAATCGTGCTCGCGACCGAGGCCACCGCGATGCTTCACGGGACGGATGCCGCGACAACCGCCGGCCACACGGCCCGGGAGACGTTCGAGAAAGGCGGCGCGGGCGAGGATTTGCCGACACTCTCCATCGGCGACGGCATGAACATCGCCCATGCGCTGACCGCGCTCGGCTTCACGCCGTCGAACAAGGAAGCCAAGCGCAAGATCGCCGAGGGCGCCGTCCGGCTCGACGATGTGACGGTGAACGATCCCGGGCTGATCCTGACCGCCGGCGACGAGCCGGTGAAGCTCAGCCTCGGCCGCAAGAGGCACGGGCTGCTGGTGCGCTAGCGTTCGATAAGCGTCGCGAGGCGATCAAGGTCCTTCGCGACGGAGCGTTTCACGAACCACGACGTGATCGCCCGTCCCGGCCCGGTGTTGCGGATCGACACCGTCGAACCGCCACACGTAGAACTCGCCGAGCGGCTGTCCGACCGCGACGATGGTCGACTGACGGCCGTTGATGCCCGTGACCACCGGCCGCCCGCCCGTTCGCGCTCTGCGCGTACGTCTGATCGACCCTCGGCGACT
>CBHTSV010000335.1:0-11086 GCA_966095215.1 uncultured Sphingomonas sp.
CCTTCGGCGGATCCTTCTTTGGAAGGACCTGCTGCGCCCAGGCCGCCTGTGGAGTGAACACGACGGCGTCGCGGTCCGCCCATTTGCGGAACGCCGTCCACTGGCCGATGCGCTGCGCATCGCGCGCAAACGCTAGCTCGGCATCGACGGCGCTTGGGGCCGCGGCAGCAAGCAACAGGGCAGTGATCATAGACCCTCCGGATCTGTGAGGCCGGCGCGGCGGTGCGCGGCGACCAACGTATTGCGCATCAGCATGGCGATGGTCATCGGGCCAACGCCGCCCGGCACGGGTGTGATGGCGTTGGCAACTTCAGCGACTTCGTCAAAAGCAACGTCGCCGACCAGCCGCCCCTTGCCGTCATCGGTCGGAATGCGATTGATTCCGACGTCGATGATCGTCGCACCCGGCTTGATCCAGTCGCCACGGACCATTTCCGGCCGGCCCACGGCGGCGATCACGATATCGGCACGGCGAACGACCTCTGGCAGGTCGCGCGTTTTCGAATGGGCAATGGTGACGGTCGCATTCTCGGCGAGCAGGAGCATCGCCATGGGCTTGCCGACGATGTTCGAGCGGCCGAGCACGACGGCGTTCAGCCCGGCGATGCTCCCGAGCTCGGCCTTGAGCAGTTGGAGGCAGCCGAGCGGCGTGCATGGGACTAGCGAATCTTGTCCGGTCGCCAGCAGGCCGGCGTTGGCGATGTTGAAACCGTCCACGTCCTTCGCCGGCTCGATGGTCGCGATGACGCGCCCGGGATCAATCTGCTTCGGGAGCGGGAGCTGAACGAGGATTCCGTCGACGCGCTCGTCCGTGTTGAGATCGCCGACCAGATCGAGCAGCTCGCCCTGGGAGATCGTATCGGGCAGGTTGTGGGCGAAGCTGATCATGCCTGCTTCAGCCGTCGCGCGGTTCTTCGAGCGCACATAGACTCCGCTCGCCGGGTCCTCGCCCACCAACACGGTCGCGAGGCCGGGGGGCCGTCCGGCGCGGTCCTCGAACCTACGGACACCCGCGGCGACGCGCTCGCGGATCGCGGCGGCGGCAGCCTTTCCGTCGATCCGCTTTGCGGTCATCCGCCGAAATAATATTGGGTGACGACGCCTGCGAGCAGCTTCTTGATCACCTGGATGAGGATCAGGATGACCAAAGGCGAAAAATCGATTCCGCCGAAGTCCGGCAGGATGCGACGGATCGGCCGGTAGAGCGGCGCCGTGATCCGGTCGAGCGCGATCACGAAGGCGCGAACGCCACCCGAGCTCGTGTTCAGAACGTTGAAGGCGAACAACCAGCTCAGGATCACCTGGATGATGATGATCCAGGTGAGGACGCTCAGCAGCAGGTTGGCGATGTCGACGAGGGCAATCAGCATTGCGCTCGCTTAGCGGGGCGGCCGCGAAGGGGCAATCACGGGGCGAAGCGCTCGGGTTGGGCCTCAGCGAGAACGATTGAGAAGTCCTGGTTTTCGTCGGTCCACTCGGCGACTGGCGTCCACCCGCCGGCGAGCAGCATCAGCCTTCCGCCGCGCCGGCCGTATTTGTGGCTGTTCTCGGTGTGAATCGACGAACCTTCGGCGAAGCGGAAGGACCTGCCGCTGACGCTGAACGCGACGTCGCGCGTCGCGACCAGGTGCATTTCGATGCGCGAGAGCATGTCGTTCCAGCGCGCCTGGTGACGGAAAGCGTCGAGCGGTATGTCCCCGTCGAGCTCGCGATTGATCCTTTCCAGCAGGTTGAGATCGAACTCGGCGGTGACACCTTCCGGCTCGTCGTAAGCCGCGAGCAGGCGCTCGACCGGCTTCACGCGGTCCATCCCGATGACGAGCCTCGCGCCGACGCCGAGGAGCGACTGAAAGTGCCGCAGCAAATCGGTCGCGCTCCACGGGACGAAATTGCCGATCGTCGATCCGGGGAAGAATCCGATGCGCGGCAGGTGATCCAGGCCGCCGGGCAGGCTGAACGGGCGCGTGAAGTCGGCGACGACCGGAAGCACCTCAAGCGATGGGAAGCTCTCCTGCAGCTGCGCGGCGCTTTGCCGGAGATAGTCGCCTGAAATATCGACCGGCACGTATGTTGCGGGCGCGATGGCGTCGAGCAGGATCGGCGTCTTGGCCGCCGAACCCGCGCCGAACTCGACCACCACCGAGCCCTTGGGCAGTCGCGTTGCAATCTCCGGCATAATCGATTTGAGCAGCTTCGTCTCGGTCCGGGTGGGGTAATAAGACTTGAGGCGCGTGATCGAGTCGAACAGCTCGGACCCGCGCCGGTCGTACAACCAGCGCGCGGGGATCGCCGGGATCGGTGCGGCGAGGCCCGCGAGCACGTCGTCGCGGAAGGCGAGTGTCTGCGGATCAAGTGTCTTTAGCAAGGCGCACCCCCGTAAATTGCCAGCGCGCGGCCGGCGGGAAGAAGTTGCGGTAGGAGGCGCGGCTGTGCCCGCGCGGCGTGGCGCAGCTCGCACCCTTCAGCACCAGCTGCCCGGACATGAACTTGCCATTGTATTCGCCGACCGCGCCTGCGGCCGGCTTGAAACCGGGGTAGGAAGCGAAGGCGCTCTGGGTCCACTCCCAGACGTCGCCGAACATGCCGCCGCCTGAGCGCGGAACGACCGCTCCGCCCTGGTCGAGCTGGTTGCCGATATTCGGGTCGGCGGAGGCGGCGAAATCCTCCCACTCGAATTCGGTCGGCAGCCGCGCTCCGGCTCAGCGCGCGAAGGCGTCCGCTTCGTAATGACTGACGTGCGCTACCGGAGCAGCCCGGTCGATCTCGCGCCTGCCGCCGAGCGTGAACTCGGTCCCGTCCTCGCGCCAGTAGAGCGGGGCGACAATGCTTTCCTGCTGGGCCCAGGCCCAACCGTCCGAAAGCCACAGAGTGGGTGTCCGGTAGCCGCCGTCATCGATGAACTCGCGCCATTACTTGTTCGTGACGCGCCGATTGGCGAGCTCGTGGCCGGTGAGGACGACCTGGTGGCGCGGGCGTTCGCTGTCGAAGGCGAAACCGCCGTCGGGAGCGCCGATCTCGATCACGCCTTCGCGGCCGCGATGCCAGGTGAGCGGCTCGGCCGCAAAGCAGGCCGCCGGCGGGAGCTCGCCGTATGCGGGCTCGAGCGGATTCTCCGCGAGGGTCGCGAGAATGTCGGTGAGGAACAGCTCCTGATGCTGCTGCTCATGGTTGATGCCGAGCTCGATGAGGTCACACGCGGCGGCAGGGAGCGACGGCAGCGCGCGTTCGAGCGCCTCGTCGACATGCGCGCGATAGGCGCGGACCTTGTCGAGCGACGGGCGGCTGAGCATCCCGCGCCTCGGCCGGGCGTGCCGCGGGCCTTCGCCCTCGTAGTAGCTGTTGAAGAGATATGGCCAGCGCTCATCGTACAACTCATAGCCTGCGACATGATCGCGGAGGACGAAGCACTCGAAGAACCAGGTCGTGTGGGCGAGATGCCACTTGGCGGGCGAGGCGTCGGGGAAGGGCTGGACCGTCGCGTCGGCGTCCGAAAGCGGCGCGGCGAGGTCGAGCGTCAGCCTGCGGGTGGCGAGGAGCTTCTCGCCAAGCGAAACCGCCGCCTCTTGGGGGGCTCTTTCCGAATCCTCCCTGGCCATGGGCGCCCCCTGCCACGAATCGGCCGCCGGGCACAACCAAAAGTTCGCTATATGTTCTATGACCTGCGGCTATTGATCCCGCGTTCCGCCCGGTTCCCAGAGAATGTCGCCGTCCCGGCCCGCCGCGATCAGCCGCGCGAGCACGAACAGATGGTCCGACAGGCGGTTGAGATAGATTCGCGCAAGCGGATTCAGCGGGACGTGCCGCGAGGCCGCGACGGTGCTGCGCTCGGCGCGACGAACAATTGCCCGGGCGAGGTGCATATGCGCCGCGCCCGAGCCGCCACCCGGCAGGATGAAGCTCCTCAGCGGCTGGAGCTGCTCGTTCATCTGGTCGATCTCGCCCTCAAGGCGGTCGATCTGCTCCTGGATCACGCGCAGCGTCATCTCGTTCGGAGTGAAGTCGTCCGCCGGCGTCGCAATATCGGCCCCGAGGTCGAACAGCTCGTTCTGGATCGCGCGGAGCATCGACCTCGATTGCTCGTCGTCGACGTGGAGGAGGGCGACGCCGATAGCGCTATTGGCCTCGTCCACGTCGCCGATAGCCTGGGCGAGCGGATGCTCCTTCGCGATGCGCGAGCCGTCCGCCAGGCCCATCTCGCCTTGGTCGCCGGTGCGCGTAGAGATCTTGTTGAGCTTGACCAAGCCGCCCGCGCTATTGGCTCGACGAGGCCCCGGCCACGACCAGGATCAGGACGACGAGGATGATCGCGACCGCCTGGAACAGGACGCGGCGCTGCATCCATTTCTGCGACTGCTCACCCGTCACATCCCTGCCCGAAGCCATGGAGATGACCCCGCGCACCAGCACGTAGACGACCGCGGCCATTGCCAGCAGTAACAGGACGAGAAGAACCGGCTTCATCGGACGGCGTCCTTAAGCGTCGCCGAAAGCGAAACCAAGCGGAAGCTTGTCGCTGAGCAGGTCGCCGGCGAGCGCTCGCCCGTCCACTCCTGAGTCCCGCATCGCTGCGATCGTGGGCGCGAGATCGCGCTTGGCCAGCCGCCGTCCGTCCGCATGCGTGACCAGCGGGTGGTGGAGATAGGCCGGTTCCGGAAGGCCGAGCAGCGCCTGGAGCAATCGCTGGATCGGCGTCGACGCGCGCAGATCGGCGCCGCGCACGACCAGCGTGACCCCGCTCGCGGCGTCGTCGACGACGCACGACAGATGATAGGAGGCCGGCGCGTCCTTCCGCGCGAGGATCGCATCGCCGATCCCGGGAAGCTCCGCCGTGAAGTGATGGCCATCCTCTTCCGTCCAGGATGGAAGTCCGACCGCCTCCAGCGCCCTGCCGCTGTCGAGCCGCCAGCAGTGCGGAGTCGTCGCCCGGCGCTCAGGATCATCAGCCAACCCGCGGCAGGTGCCAGGATAGGAGGTCGCCGCATCGCCGTGCGGCGCCGTCAGCGACTGCACGATGTCGGCGCGGGTGCAGAAGCAGGCATAGATGACCCCTTGGCGCTTCAGCTGCTCCAGCGCCTCGGCATAGGCGCTCGTTCGCTGCGACTGGACGATGAGCGGCTCGTCCCATTCGAGGCCGAGCCAGCGCAGGTCCTCGGTGATGCCGTCGACGAACTCCGGGCGGCTGCGCGTCTGGTCGAGGTCTTCGATGCGGAGCAGGAATTTCTCGCCGCGGGCAGCCCCAAGGACCGCGCTATAGGCATGCCCGAGGTGCAATCGCCCGGTCGGCGAAGGGGCGAACCGCGTCACAATCATTGGTAATGTTGCCGAAAGGACTCTTGACCGAGAGTCGCTGGAAGTGCTGTCATAGGCATGTCACGCCGGGTTGGCATCCGGCGGTCAACAAGGGAAGACGGGCCGGGTGCCCTCTCCTCCTTGCGTGCGACGGGGCCGGAGAGCTGGAGTTCGGACCGACCGAACGAAAGGCTGTAGTCGCTCGCATGTATCATCCGGAACTGATCCGCCATCCCGATAGCTGCCCGGCGCTGGTCCTCAACGCCGACTACACGCCTTTGTCCTATTACCCGCTGTCGCTCTGGCCGTGGCAGACGGCCCTCAAGGCGATGTTCCTCGAGCGGGTGGATATCGTCGCCCATTACGACCGCGAAGTGCACTCGCCCAGCATGGCACTGAAGCTGCCGTCGGTGATTGCGCTGCGCGATTACGTGCGGCCAAACGAATATCCGGCCTTCACCCGGTTCAACCTGTTCCTCCGCGACAAATTCCGTTGTGTTTATTGCGGGTCCGGCAGGGAGCTGACCTTCGACCATGTGATCCCGCGCGCCCATGGCGGACGGACGACGTGGGAAAATGTCGCGACCGCCTGCGCTCCGTGCAACCTCCGCAAGGGCGGACGCACGCCGGAAGAGGCGCACATGCCGCATCGCGACCCGATCCGGCCGACGACCTGGCAGCTGCAGGAGCATGGCCGCGCGTTCCCGCCCAACTACCTGCACGATAGCTGGCGCGACTATCTCTACTGGGATGTCGAGCTCGAACCATAAGGTCTAAACGGCTCGTTAACCATTTCCGTTTAGCGCTTCTCGCATGGACGAGCGCGCCCGAATCCTCATCGTCGAGCCGGACAGGAGCTATCTCGGTGTCCTGTCGCGCCGCCTTTCGGATGCGGGCTTCCGGGTGACCACCGCGGATTCGGTTTCAGGCGCGGTGGCGGAGCTTCATCGGCTGCCGGTCGACCTGGTGCTGGCCGAGCTCAACATGAAGCCGACGACTGGCGCTGAGCTCGCCTGGATGATCCGCGGCGAAGTGCAGTGGAACGACCTTCCCATCATGCTCATCACCGGCAAATCGAAGCCGGCTGACGCGGTGCGCGCCTACCAGGCCGGTGCCGACGACGTGATCCTCAAGCCGTTCCACTTCGAGGTGCTGGTCGCGCGGATCGAAAGCCGGCTGACGCGAGTGCGTGCCGTGAAGTCCCTGCGTGCCGACAATGCGACCCTCGACGCACGCATCGTCGAGCGAGCCATCCTTCTCGGCGAGCTCAAGAACCAGCTTGCCGCCGCGGAGGAGGAGTGCCGCCGGCTCGAGACTCTCGTCCACTCACGACGCTCTCGATAAATTCGCGCACCCGCGGGGCGACGTCGTCGCGCTGCAGCGCCATGGCCAGATTCGCAGTCACGAACCCTGCCTTGTCGCCGCAATCGTAGCGGACCGAATTCACCTTCAGCGCGTGGAACGGCTGCGTGCCGATCAGCTTGGCCATGGCGTCGGTCAGCTGGATCTCCCCGCCCGCGCCCGTCTCTTTGGCATCGAGCACACGCATGACTTCGGGCTGGAGGATGTAGCGGCCGATTACGCCGAGGCGTGAAGGCGCTTCACTCGGCTCGGGCTTCTCCACAAGTCCGCGCACTTCGGTGAGATCGCCGTTGCTCTCCCCCGGCGTGATGATGCCGTAGGATTTCGTCTTCTCGGCCGGCACTTCCTCGGTCGCGACGATATTGCCGCCGACCGTCTCCCAGGCCTCGACCATCTGCTTGAGCGCGCCCGGGGCCATCAGGTCATCGGGCAGCAGCACCGCGAAGGGCTCGTCGCCGACGATATGCCGGGCGCACCAGACCGCATGGCCGAGGCCGAGCGGCTGCTGCTGGCGCACGGTGACGATCTCGCCGAACCTTCCGCGCGAAGGCGCGAGCACGTCGAGGCTCTTCCCCTTCTGCCGCATCGCCGCCTCGAGCTCGTACGCCACGTCGAAATAATCGACGAGCGGAAGCTTCCCCCGGCCCGTGACGAAGATCATCTCTTCGATGCCCGCCTCGCGCGCTTCGTCGACCGCAACTTGGATGAGCGGCCGGTCGACGATCGTGATCATCTCCTTGGGGATGCTCTTGGTCGCCGGGAGCAGGCGCGTGCCGAGGCCCGCGACAGGGAAAACGGCCTTGCGAAGACGGCGGCTCATTGCGGAATCGCAGGTCCTGTTTCGTTGGAGACGGGCTGCGGATCGGTGCCGGCGGGCTGGGCCGGGGCCGCGCTGCCGACCGGTGGCGGCAGGTCGAACGGGTCGGATTTGCGGGACTCCGAGCGCTTGACCACCTCGTCGACCCGGTTCGGGCGTGCATAGATTGGCATCGTCAGGAGATGATCGGGCGTGGGCGTCTCCCGCGCCATCAGCGGCTTGACCGGAAGCGGCTGCCCTGGCGGCGGCTGGAGCGGCGCCATCTTGCCGCAGCCGGCGAGAGCCAAGAGCGTGGCGACGGCGGTGACGCGCAGCGGCTTCATGCGCTCCGACTAGCCGCTCCTTCTCCATTGCGCTAGCGCCGGGGCATGCGCTTCCTCGTCATCCCCCTTGTCATCCTGGCGCTCGTCGGCTGCTCCAAGCCGCAGCCGCAACAGCCTGCCAATGAGACCGCCCCATCCGCCGAAGCCGGTCCGGTCAAAGGCGCCGACCGCAGCCACAAGGGCAGCCCCGCGCCGGACGCGGTGTTCAACGACCCGGACGGAGGCGAGATCAGTCTCTCAGATTTCAAGGGCGTGCCGGTGCTGGTGAACCTGTGGGCGACCTGGTGCGCGCCCTGTGTCAAGGAACTGCCGACGCTCGACAAGCTTGCAGCGGCGCACCGGGATGACGGCAGGCTCGGCGTTGTCACCGTGAGCCAGGACTCAGGGCCGCAGCCGTCTGTCGAGGCGTTCCTTGCGAAGCTCAACGCGAAGGACCTCGGAGCATATCACGATCCGAAGATGAGCCTTTCGGGGGCGCTCGGGCCGGATACGGTCCTACCGACCTCGATCCTGTATGATGCGCAGGGCCGCGAGGTGTGGCGCTATGTCGGCGACCTGGACTGGATGAGTCCGGAAGCGGCTAAACTGCTGTCTGAGGCCGGCGCCCCCGAAAAAGGCTGAGGAGCCGTCCGTCGATCGCCGCGAGTCCGAGCGCGATCAGTCCGAGGCCGAGGAAATCCTGCGGCGCCAGGGTCTCGCCGAGGAATGTCGCGCCGAGGAAGATCGCAACCGGCGGAACGAGCAGCGTGACGAGCAGCGCGTTAGTGGCGCCGGCGGAATCGATGAGCCGGAAGTAGAGGACGTAGCCGAAGGCGGTGCACATCAGCGCAAGGGCGACGATCGCTCCCCAGGCGGTGAGCGGCGGCAGCGGCTGCGTCCAGGGCTGATCGACGAACAGTGCCAGCGGCAGCATCATCAGCGCGCCGGCGCTGAGCTGGCCGGTGGTCACGGCCATCGGCTTCAGGCCCATACGCTTGAACCGGCGCGCCCACACGGCCGCGAGGGCATAGCTCAACGAAGCGGTGACGCAGGCGAGCTGCGCGAGCGCATCGGTGCCGATGTTCGCCAGCAGGGTCGGGCCGATCATCGTTGCGACTCCGCCGAAGCCGAGCAGCACGCCGGCGATCTTGCGCGGGCTCATCCGCTCGTCGTGAGTCAGGAAATGGGCTACGACCACGCCCCAGATCGGTGTCGTCGCGTTGAGGATCGAGGCGAGGCCGCTCGCGATATGGGTCTGGCCCCAGCCGAACAGGGTGAAGGGCACGGCGTTGTTGAGCAGCGCCAGCAGGAGGATCGAGCCCCAGACGTTCCGCGGCAGGCCCAGGCTCTCTCCCCGGATCTTGAGGAACAGCCACATCGCGGCCGCGGCGATCGAGAGGCGCAGCCATACATAGGTGAGCGGATGGACGTGCCGGACCGCGACGCCGATGAACAGGAAGGCGCCGCCCCAGATGAGCGCAAGGGTCACCAGGATGAGCCAGTCGCCCTTGTCCATGACCGTCCGGATCATCGGCGGCTCATGGACGACGGATGGCTTCGCGGCTTTCGCGACCTTGCGCTGAAACTCCGAGGGGGCGGTCGGTTTCATGCGCCGATAAGTGGTGGAGAGGGGCTTCCGGCGCCAACAAATGCTGGGACGCCGACCATAAGCCGGCCTTATGTTCAGTCTCTCAGCAACTCGTTGATGCTGGTTTTCGACCGGGTGCGCTCGTCGACGCGCTTGACGATCACCGCGCAGGCGAGCGCCGGACCGCCATTCTTTCCCGGGAGGGTGCCCGGAACGACGACGGAATATTCGGGCACGCGGCCGTAAAGGACCTCGCCGGAAGAGCGGTCGACGATCTTTGTCGAGGCGCCGAGGAAGACGCCCATCGACAGCACCGACCCGCGCTCGACGATGACGCCTTCCGCGACTTCCGACCGGGCGCCGACGAAGCAATCGTCCTCGATGATCACGGGGCCGGCCTGCAGCGGCTCGAGAACGCCGCCAATCCCGGCGCCTCCCGAGATATGCACGTTGCGCCCGATCTGGGCGCAGCTTCCGACCGTCGCCCACGTGTCGATCATCGTTCCCTCGCCAACCCGAGCACCGATGTTGACGAAGCTCGGCATCAGAACGGCCCCGGGCGCGACATAGGCGCCGCGGCGGACGATCGCTCCCGGCACCGCCCGAAATGCGGCAGTCTCGAAATCCTTCTCGCCCCAGCCGGCAAATTTAGACGGCACCTTGTCCCACCAGTGCGCTCCTCCCGGACCTCCCGCGATGGCTTCCATCGGGTTCAGTCGGAAGGAGAGGAGGACGGCCTTCTTCAGCCATTGGTTCACCCGCCACTCGCCGCTCTGCTTGTCGGCGATCCGCGCCTGGCCGCAGTCGAGCCACGCGATTGCGGCGTCCACGGCTAGCCGAACGTCGCCCTTCGTCGAAGGCCCCATCGAGTTGCGCTCTTCCCAGGCGCGCTCGATGATCGGCTCAAGATCAGTCATTCCCGTCCCCCAGAATTTTCTCGAGCCATTCGCCGACGTCGGTGATCCGATAGTCGACGATCTCGTCGTCATAAGCGTGGCTCCCGCGTTCGGAGCCGTTGTCGACCCACACCGTCGTCATCCCCAGCGCCTTGGCCGGAACGAGGTTCTGCGCCATGTCGTCGGCAAGCAAAGCGTGCTTCGGGTCGATTCCGAAGCGCTGGCACAGCAGCTCATATCCGTGCGGGTCGGGCTTGGGCCGGTAGCTGCTCGCGTGGATGTCGTGCAGGTCCTCGAAATGCTCATGGACTCCAATCGCGTCGAGGACCCGCCGGGCATAGGGCGCATCCCCGTTGGTGAAGACGAAGCGGCGGCCCGGAAGGCGCGGCAGGAGGCGGGCGAGGCGTTCGTCGCACTGCACCCGGTCTAGCGGAATGGCGTGAACGTCCTGCAGGAAGTCGTGCGGGTCGATGCCATGCTCTTTCATCAGGCCCGCGAGCGTGGTGCCGTGCTCATGGAAGTGCGCTTTCTGGACCCGTTTGGCTTCGTCCGGATCGACGCCGAGCAGTCGCTCGATATAGGCGCCCATCCGCTCGTCAATCAGCGCGAACAGGCCTGTCGATGCCGGATAAAGGCAATTGTCGAGGTCGAAAATCCAGTCGCGAACGTGGCTGAAACGAGGGTCCATGGTACCCCAAGCGCCTAGCCGGTTTTGCGCCTTCAGCAAATTGTAAGGATTTGTGAACCATAAGCTTTCGCCGGGAAGCCGTGTGTTTTCAGCGGCTTGAGCGGAGATTTCCAATGCGTGCACGGCGTCTTCTGGCAACCAGCG
>CBHTSV010000336.1:0-10640 GCA_966095215.1 uncultured Sphingomonas sp.
CTCATTTTCGTCGTCCTCGTCTCCGGATGGCTGATGCTGACGAGGTACAGCACGAACGCAACCATGCTGACCGTTGCCCAGAGTCCCGACGAGAGCAAAGATGTCTTTGCTTGTTCGTACGTGAAAGACGAAAAATCTGACCCGGATAGCCACTTTGTCGATCTCCGTGCGGAGCGCCGCGCGACCTCGGATGGCGAGCTGTGGCGCCTTGATTTTGCGGATGGGTCATCCGCTCAAGGCAAAGCGTTCGACGCTTCATTCGGTAGCATCGGAGGCGGCACTGGAATCGAGTGGCGCGACAAGAATAACAAGGCGCACCGGGCCTTTGTCTCCTACAGCGACATCATTCAGGGCAATGGCCAAAAGACGATGTTCCTAAGCCTGGATAAGCCATCGCTTTGGCAACCGCCGGGTTACGTCTGCCAAACGGCTGCACTGAAAGAAAATCGTCAATGAAGCACTGGGTCAAATCGTTCACGCTCTGGGAGTTCGTCCTCGCCCACGCGACGACGCTCAAATATTTCTTCAAGCCCAAGGCGACGATCAACGATCCGTACGAGAAGAACCCGACGTCGCCCCGCTTCCGCGGCGAGCATGCGCTGCGCCGCTATCCGAACGGCGAGGAGCGCTGCATCGCCTGCAAGCTGTGCGAGGCGATCTGCCCGGCGCTAGCGATCACGATCGAATCCGAGCCGCGCGAGGACGGCAGCCGCCGCACCACACGCTACGACATCGACATGGTCAAATGCATCTATTGCGGCCTCTGCCAGGAAGCGTGCCCGGTGGATGCGATCGTCGAGGGGCCGAACCTCGAATTCGCAACCGAGACGCGCGAGGAGCTGCTCTACGACAAGGCCAAACTTCTGGCGAACGGTGACAAGTGGGAGCAGGCCATCGCCGCCAACCTTGCCGCCGATGCCCCCTACCGATAAGCGCGCCGCAACAGGGTCCCCCGTTTGATCGCTTCAATCGCCTTTTATCTGTTCGCGACGCTCACGATCGCTCCGGCGATCGCGGTCGTGTTCGCGCGCAACCCGGTGCACAGCGTGCTCTGGCTGATCCTGTCCTTCTTCAACGCGGCGGGGCTGATGCTGCTGGTCGGCGCCGAGTTCATCGCGATGCTGCTGGTGATCGTCTACGTCGGCGCGGTCGCGGTGCTGTTCCTGTTCGTCGTCATGATGCTCGACATCGACTTCGCGACGTTGCGCAGCGGCTTCTCGAAGAACCTGCCGTTCGGACTCATCATCGCGGGGGTGCTGGCGGCGGAGATCGTCGTTGCGGTTCTCGGCTGGCAGGCGGGCCCTGCCCTGAGCGGACGGCACATCCCTGCGGCTACCCAGCCGAACATCGTCGCATTGGGCCAGCTGCTCTACAGCCGCTACCTATTCCCGTTCGAGATCGCCGGGCTGATCCTGCTCGTCGCCATGGTCGGCGCCATCGTCCTGACGCATCGCCGCCGGCGCGACACGCGCACGCCGAACATGTACCGCCAGGTTCGCCGCCGTCCCCAGGACGCGGTGCGGATGACAAAGCCCGAAGTCGGTGAAGGGGTGAAGCTGTGATCACGCTCTCCCATTACCTCACTGTCGGCGCGATCCTGTTCACCATCGGCGTGCTCGGCATCTTCCTCAACCGCCGCAACGTCATCCTGATGCTGATGGCGATCGAGCTGATCCTGCTCGCGGTGAACATCAACCTCGTCGCGTTTTCCGCCTATCTCGGTGACCTCACGGGCCAGGTGCTGGCGATGTTCGTCCTGACGGTCGCCGCGGCAGAGGCTGCGATCGGCCTCGCCATCCTCGTCATCTTCTTCCGCCGCCGCGGCTCAATCGCGGTGGACGACGTCAACCGGATGCGCGGCTGATGCACCCGCTGGTCTTTATCGTCTTCCTGCCGATCGTCGCGGCGATCGTCGCCGGGCTTGGCGGCCGCTGGATCGGCAAGACGGCTGCGAAGGTGGTCACCACCGGCTCGCTCTTTGTCGGTGCGATCCTCAGCTGGCCGATCTTCTTCCAATACGTCGCCGGCCACGCCCAGCCAGTCGTGGTGCCGGTGATGGAGTGGATCCATTCGGGCACCCTCACCGTCGACTGGGCGCTGCGGCTCGACAGCCTGACGGCGGTGATGCTGGTCGTCGTGACCACCGTCAGCTCGCTCGTGCACCTCTACAGCTGGGGATACATGGAGGAGGACCCGAGCCAGCCGCGGTTCTTCGCCTATCTCTCGCTATTCAGCTTCGCGATGCTGATGCTGGTGACGGCGGACAGCCTCATCCAGATGTTCTTCGGCTGGGAAGGGGTGGGCCTCGCGTCCTACCTGCTCATCGGCTTCTGGTACCATAAGCCGAGCGCCAATGCGGCGGCTCTCAAAGCGTTCGTCGTCAACCGAATCGGTGACTTCGGCTTCAGCCTCGGAATCTTCGGCACGTTCCTGGTGTTCGGCACGGTCTCGATCCCGGCAATACTGGCCGCCGCGCCCGGAATGGCCGGATCGACCATCGGCTTCGCGGGCATGCGCGCCGACACGATGACCGTCCTCTGCCTGCTGCTATTCGTCGGCGCGATGGGCAAGTCGGCGCAGCTTCCGCTCCACACCTGGCTTCCCGACGCGATGGAAGGCCCGACTCCGGTCAGCGCCCTCATCCATGCGGCCACGATGGTCACCGCGGGCGTCTTCATGGTCTGCCGCCTCTCGCCGATGTTCAACGTGTCGCCGACGGCGATGCACGTCGTCACCTGGGTCGGCGCAGCGACCTGCTTCTTCGCCGCGACGGTCGGTACCGCCCAGAACGATATCAAGCGCGTCATCGCTTATTCGACCTGTTCGCAGCTCGGCTACATGTTCTTCGCGGCGGGCGTCGGCGCCTACGGCGCGGCAATGTTCCACCTCTTCACCCACGCCTTCTTCAAGGCGCTGCTGTTCCTCGGCGCGGGAAGCGTGATCCACGCGATGCACCACGAGCAGGACATGCGCTACTACGGCGCGCTCCGTAAGGAGATCCCGATCACCTTCTGGGTGATGATCGCTGGAACGCTGGCGATCACGGGCGTCGGGATTGCGGGCGTCGGCTTCGCCGGCTTCTGGTCGAAGGATTCGATCCTCGAGAGCGCCTGGGCGAGCGGATCCGTGTCCGGCACCATCGCTTTCTGGGCAGGCTCTCTCGCGGCGCTCCTGACGAGCTTTTATAGCTGGCGGCTGATCTTCCTCACCTTCTACGGCGAGCCGCGCTGGGCTGCGTCGGAGCACATCCAGCACGCCGTCCATCACGTCCATGAATCGCCCGACGAAGAGCACGGCGACAGCGCTCACGAGCCGGGTCTGCCGCCGCGCGGAACTGCCGGGTACCACCCGCACGAAAGCCCGCTCTCGATGCTGGTGCCGATCGGCCTGCTCGCCGTGGGTGCGGTGTTAGCCGGTCAACTCTATCACGGCATCTTCGTCGACGCGGAGCGCGCTCCGGAGTTCTGGCGCGGCGCGGTCGCCTTCAGCACCCATCTCGCTCACGCGGCGCACGAAAGCGCGCTGTGGGTGAAGCTCACCCCGACGATCGTAATGCTGCTCGGGCTGTGGATCGCCTGGAACAATTACATCCGCACGCCGGAAGCGCCGTTGGCTTTCGTCAAGCAGTTCCCGGCCGTGTATCGGTTTGTGTCGAACAAATGGTATTTCGACGAGCTGTTCGACGTGCTGTTCGTCAGGCCGTCGCTGTGGCTCGGCCGGCTCTTCTGGAAGGGCGGTGACGAGGGCACGATCGACCGCTTCGGCCCGCACGGCGCTGCCCATGCGGTCGCCGTCGGCAACAAGCTGACGTACCGGCTGCAGTCGGGCTATCTCTACAGCTATGCATTCGTGATGCTGCTGGGCCTCATCGGCGCGGCGAGTTGGGCGATCTGGTGGGCGGCCAAGTGAGCGGACTGCCCTTGCTCAGCATCCTGATCGCACTGCCGCTTTTCGGCGCGGTGCTGTGCCTGTTCGTCAAGGAGAATGGCGCGCGCTGGATCGCCCTCATCGCGACCATGCTCGAGCTGGCGCTGAGCATCTACCTTTGGGTGCAGTTCAACCCGGACGGACCGCAGTGGCAGTTCGTCGAGAAGTTCCCGCTTGGCGGCGGGGTCAGCTGGGCGCTCGGGATCGACGGCATTGCCTTGCTGCTGATCGTCCTCACCGCCTTCCTGATGCCGATCTGCATCGGCGAGAGCTGGCGCGGGGTCATCACCCGCCGCGTGCCCGAATACATGTCCTATTTCCTGCTGATGGAGGCGCTCATCATGGGCTCCTTCGCGGCGCAGGACCTGTTTCTCTTCTATGTCTTCTTCGAGGGCGGCCTCATCCCGATGTACCTGATCATCGGCATCTGGGGCGGCGCCGACCGGATCAAGGCCAGCTACAAGTTCTTCCTCTACACCTTCCTCGGCTCGGTGCTGATGCTGATTGCCATGATCTACATGGCAGGCACGGCGCACACGACGTCGATCCCGGAGCTGATGGCGCACGACTTCGCGAAGGGGGCGCAGACCTGGCTGTTCCTCGCGTTCATGGCCAGCTTCGCGGTGAAGCTACCGATGTGGCCGGTCCACACCTGGTTGCCCGATGCGCACGTCCAGGCTCCCACGGCGGGTTCGGTCATTCTCGCCGGCATCCTGCTGAAGCTCGGCGGGTACGGTTTCATCCGTTTTTCGCTGCCGATGTTCCCGGACGGCTCCGCCGAATTCATTCCGCTGATGTTCGTCCTGTCGGGTGTCGCGGTCGTCTATACGAGTCTCGTCGCGCTGGTTCAGACCGACATGAAGAAGCTGATTGCTTATTCCTCGGTCGCGCACATGGCTTTCGTCACCTTCGGCCTGTTCGCGATGAACCGCCAGGGCATCGAAGGCGCGATGCTGGTGATGCTCGGCCACGGCCTTGTCTCGGGCGCGCTCTTCCTATGCGTCGGTGTCGTCTACGATCGACTGCACACCCGCGAGATCAACCGCTACGGCGGCCTTTCCGACAACATGCCCGGCTACGCGCTGCTGTTCATGATCTTCACCATGGCCAGTGTCGGACTCCCCGGCACCAGCAATTTCGTGGGTGAATTCCTGAGCCTGATGGGAACATATCGCGCATCGACCTGGGCGGCGATCGCGGGCACGACCGGGATCATCCTCGGCGCGGCCTATATGCTGTGGCTCTACTGGCGGATCTGTTTCGGAACGCAACGCAATAAGGACGCCGCCGCAATGCCGGACCTCAGCGCGCGGGAATGGTGGCTGCTCGGGCCGATTGCGCTCGCGGTATTCTGGATGGGCATCTATCCCGAGAGCTTCATCCGCCCGATCCGCAATGACGTGGGCCGTATCCTGACGCGGATGGAGCGCGTTGCGCCGGCCGGTGACTCGCAGCTGACGCTCGGCAAGGGCGCGATGCAGCACATGGATCATGGAGCGCACCACTGATGGGCCGTTTCGCTCCCCTGCTGCCCGAGCTCATGCTGTCGATCGGCGGGACGATCCTGATGATTCTCGCCGCGTTTACCGGCCGGAGGGGATCCGGCTGGGTGAACTGGCTGGCGATCTTGCTGCTGTTCGCGGCGACATTCGCCTTGATCGGCGCTCCGTCGCACGCCGGTCCAATATTCGATGGCACGTTGAGCGAGGATTTGTTCGCGAGCTTCGCCAAGGCCATCATATTCCCTTCCGCCGCGGTCGCGATCATCGCCGCGCACGGCTGGTTCGAGCGAGGTGCCGAACACGCATCCGAATATGCGGTGCTGATCGTCTTCAGCGCCGTCGGCATGAGCGTCATGGTCGCCGCGACGAGCCTCATCACGCTCTATGTCGGCCTCGAATTGCTGAGCCTCGCAAGTTACGTGCTGGCCGCCTATCGCCGGACGGACGAGCGCTCTGCCGAAGCCGGCCTCAAATATTTCGTGCTCGGAGCGCTCGCCAGCGGAATCCTGCTCTATGGAATCTCGCTCCTTTACGGCTTCACTGGAACGACCAACTTCACGGGACTGGCGGCAGCGTTCGGTCGCGGAGCGCCATCGCTGGGTCTGCTGTTCGGGCTCGTGTTCCTCCTCGCCGGCCTCGCGTTCAAGATCAGCGCGGTTCCGTTCCACATGTGGACGCCCGACGTCTATGAAGGCGCACCGACGCCGGTCACCGCTTTCTTCGCTTCGGCGCCGAAGGCCGCGGCTGTCTTGCTCTCGACCCGCGTCTGCATCGAGGCGCTCGGCCCGGCGACCGACGCCTGGCGGCAGATCGTCATCTTCGCCGCGCTCGCGTCCATCTTCCTCGGCGCAGTCGGAGCCTATGGCCAGACGAACATCAAGCGGCTGCTCGCTTATTCCTCGATCAACAATGTCGGCTTCGCTCTCGTCGGGCTTGCCGCTGGTGGAGCGCAAGGCGCCTCGTCCGTCCTGTTCTACATGGCGGTGTACGTGATCATGACTCTCGGCGCGTTCCTGTGCGTCCTGTGGATGCGCGATGCCGAGGGCCGGCCGGTCGAGACCATCGCCAGCCTTTCGGGTCTCGCACAGACGCGGCCGGCGTTCGCGGGAGCACTGGCGATTTTCATGTTCAGCCTTGCCGGAATTCCACCGCTCTTTGGCTTCTGGCCCAAGTTGCTCGTGTTCAACGCAGCGGTGGCGAGCGGCTATGTCGCGCTGGCGGTCGCCGGCATCCTCGGCGCAGTGATTGGCGCCTATTACTATCTGAAGATCGTGAAGGTCATGTACATGGACGATCCGGCCGCGCCCTATCAGCGCCTCAACGAGCCGCTGCAGGGCCTGCTGATCCTCCTCGCTGCGATAGCCGTATCGCCACTCGGTTATCTGCTGATCGGCCCTCTCGGAGGCTTGGCGGACCGAGCCGCGGGGACGCTTTTCTGACTCGCATCCGTATCGTCGAGCGCACCGGCTCGACCAATGCCGACGTCATTGCAGACCATAGCCTCCGCGAAGGGGACTGGATCGTCGCGCTCGAGCAGGAGGCGGGCAGGGGACGGCAGGGCCGCCTATGGGTCTCTGCTGTCGGCAATTTCTTCGGCAGCACGCTTGTCGAGCTCGGTTCGAGCGATCCTCCCGCGCAGAGCGTTTCCCTCGCAGCGGGCTTGGCGCTCATCGAGGCGGTGGACACGGCGGTGCCCGATCAGCCGCTGATGCTCAAATGGCCGAACGACCTGATGGTGCAAAGCAAGAAGGTCGGCGGGATCCTGCTCGAGCGAAGCGGCGATCGGATAGCCGTCGGGTTCGGCGTGAACCTTGCCAAGGCGCCGGTGCTGCCGGACCGCCAGGCGGCCGACCTGGGCGGCCGGATTGCTCCGGAAGCCTTCGCGCCCCTGCTCGCGGCGAGTTTCGCGAGGCTGCTGGCGCTCTGGCGCTCGAGCGAGCCGGCAATGCTCGCCCAGGCCTGGCGTGCGCGCGCCCATCCGGCCGGAACGCGGCTATCCATTCATTCGGGCAAGGACGACACGATTTCCGGTCGCTTCGAGGGGATCGAGGTAGACGGAGCTCTGATCCTGCGCCGCGACGATGGCCAAACCGAAATCGTTCGCGCGGGCGACGTTCACCTGGGTTAAGGCGTTCGAGCAGGCCTCTCGCCGCCGACGGCTGTTGGTAGTAAGCGAACTTCGTTTCGCGACCGAGTCGAGCCGTTGGATCAACGGGGGGTGATTTGGCGTCGCGCCTTTCACGGGACGCAGCGCCGGTCCTGCTGGCCGGACTCACGCAGCGAAGGGCCACCCATGCCATTCATCACCACCCGAGACGGCACCCAACTCTTCTACAAGGATTGGGGTCCAAGGGACGCGCAGCCGATTATCTTCCACCATGGCTGGCCGCTCAGCGCCGATGACTGGGACAACCAGCTGATGTTCTTCCTTGGCGTTGGCTATCGAGTGATCGCTCACGACCGTCGCGGGCACGGGCGTTCGACACAGACGGATACCGGCAACGACATGGACACCTACGCCGAGGATATGAAGGAGCTCGCCGCCAGCCTGGATCTCAAGAATGCCGTTCATGTCGGCCATTCGACCGGCGGCGGCGAGGCCACCCACTATGTCGCGCGCGCGGAGCCCGGCCGCGTGGCCAAGCTGGTCCTCATCGGCGCTGTCCCGCCTGTGATGATCAAGAAGGATTCGAACCCGGGCGGCCTGCCGGTCGAGGTGTTCGACGGCTACCGCCACGCTCTCGCCGATAACCGGGCGCAGCTTTACCTCGATATCGCGTCGGGGCCTTTCTACGGCTTCAACCGCATTGGGGTGCAGCCTAATCAAGCCGTGATCGAGAATTGGTGGCGTCAAGGGATGATGGGCGGGATCAAGGCCCATTACGATTGCATCGCGGCCTTCTCCGAGACGGACTTCACCGAGGACCTGAAGTCGATCGAGGTGCCGACCCTCGTGATGCACGGCGATGACGATCAGGTGGTGCCTTATGCGGACTCCGCGCCGCTGTCGGCCGCGTTGCTCAAGAATGGACGGCTGAAGACCTACCAAGGCTATCCGCACGGGATGGCGACGACCCATGCCGACGTCATCAACAAGGACATTTTGGCCTTTATCCGCGGCGAGGAGGTTGGCGAGGCCGGCCATGCCGCGCCGGCTATCGTGACCGAGCCGCAGCCCGCTTGATCAGCGTTGAGAAACGGGGCCGCGGGTGACGCTTTGCGCTTGGCGCGTCTTCTCGTAAGGCGCGCCAATGCTGCTCGCCATCGACGCCGGCAACACGAACCTGGTCTTCGCGCTGGTGAAGAACGGGGAAATTCGTGCGCGTTGGCGGATCGCGACGGACCCGCGCCGCACCGCCGATCAATATTCCGTCTGGCTGCACCAGCTGCTCGAGCTCGAAGGCTATGAGAGGGCCGTCGTCGACGCGGTGATCATCGGCACCGTCGTGCCTCGCGCGCTCCACAATCTTGAAGTGCTCGCGACCAAATATTTCCACGTCGAGCCGCTCATCGCGGGCCAGGGCAAAGCGGCCTGGCCGATCGCGCTGGACGTCGACGAGCCGCACAACGTCGGCGCCGATCGCGCCCTCAACGCCATCGCGGCGCATGCCAAACATCCGGGCGACCTCATCGTCATCGATTTCGGGACCGCCACCACCTTCGACCTTGTCGCCAGCGACGGCGCCTACAAAGGCGGCATCATCGCTCCGGGCATCAACCTGTCGATCGACGCGCTCGTCAGTGCCGCAGCCAAGCTTCCACGCGTCGCGATCGAGGCTCCTGCCGACGAAAGCGTCATCGGCCGAACGACCGAGAGCCAGATGATCATCGGCATCTACTGGGGCTATGTCGCGATGATCGAGGGACTGACCGAGCGGATCAAACGCGAGATCGGCCGTCCGGTCACCGTCGTCGCAACTGGCGGCCTCGCCCACCTGTTCGACAAGCACACGAAAGTCTTCGACGCGATTGAGCCCGATTTGACCATTCAGGGGTTGAGTCTGCTCTATCAGCGGGTTGTGTCGGCTTAAATGATTCCCGGCGAAGAGCTTATCTTCTGCGCGCTCGGCGGCTCGGGCGAGATCGGCATGAACGTCAATCTCTATGGCTGCCGCGGCCAGTGGATCATGGTCGATCTCGGTCTCAACTTCGCCGGGCCCGATTATCCGGGCATCGAGCTGATCCTCCCCGACCTCGAGTTCATCGAGGACCAGCAGGAGAGGCTCGCGGGGATCATTCTGACGCACGGGCACGAGGATCATATCGGCGCGCTGCCCTATCTCGCCGAGGAGCTGAAATCGCCGTTGTTCGCGACGCCCTTTACGGCAGGGCTGATCGCCGGGAAGCTGGAGGAAGAGGGACTGACTGGGGCGGTCAAGCTCAACATCGTCGAGCGCGGCGGGAGCATCGAGCTCGGCCCGTTCAAGGTCAGCTTCGTCGCTCTGTCGCACTCGATTCCGGAAGGGAACGGGCTGCTGATCGAGACGCCGTTCGGTAAGATCTTCCACACCGGCGACTGGAAGATCGACGAGACGCCGGTGATCGGCGAGGCGCCGAGCACCGAGGTGCTGAGCAGAATCGGCGACGAAGGCACGCTCGCGCTGGTGTGCGATTCGACCAACGTGTTCCAGGAGCAGCCATCGGGGTCCGAGGAAGGCGTCCACGAGGGCCTGCTCGCGCAGGTGATGATGGCCACTGGGCGGGTGCTGGTCACGACCTTTGCTTCCAACGCCGCCCGGCTTCAGACGATCGGCCGCGTGGCGGTCGAGACCCAGCGCAAGGTCTGCATCGCAGGCCGTTCGCTAGAGCGCATCCTCCGGGTGGCGCAGGCGACCGGCTATCTCGAGGACTTCCCGCCGCCGATCGGCTTTGACGAAGCGATGCGCCTGCCACGCGGAGAGGTGCTGATCATCGCCACGGGAGGGCAGGGCGAGCCGCGCGCGGCGCTCGGCCGGATCGCGTCGGGCAATCACGAGCTGAAGCTCGGCGAGGGCGACACGGTGATCTTCTCCTCGCGGATCATCCCGGGCAACGAGGTCGCGATCGGGCGGATCATGAACCAACTGTCCGATCTCGGCGTGAAGATCGTGACCGAACGGCAGGCCCACGTCCACGTTTCCGGCCACCCGGGACGGCCCGAGCTGATCCAGATGTACGACTGGGTGCGCCCGAAGATCGTGGTCCCCGTCCATGGCGAAGCCCGGCACCTCG
>CBHTSV010000337.1:0-5983 GCA_966095215.1 uncultured Sphingomonas sp.
GACTACGACAAGCTCAACCTGACCATCGAGACCGACGGCACGGTGACGCCCGAGGACGCGCTCGCCTATGCGGCGCGGATCCTGCAGGACCAGCTGCAGCTCTTCGTCCACTTCGACGAGAGCCAGGTGCGCATGGCCCCGTCGCCTATGATCGGCGCCGCTGCCGCGCCGATGACGGCGGAGCAGGTCGCGGCCGACACCAACCAGCTCAACCGCTACCTCCTGAAGAAGGTGGACGAGCTCGAGCTGTCGGTGCGCAGCGCCAACTGCCTGAAGAACGACAACATCATCTACATCGGCGACCTCGTGCAGAAGACCGAGGCCGAGATGCTCCGCACCCCGAACTTCGGCCGCAAGAGCCTCAACGAGATCAAGGAAGTGCTCGCGAGCATGGGGCTTCGGCTGGGGATGGATATCCCGGGCTGGCCGCCGGAGAATATTGAAGAAATGGCCAAAAAGCTTGAGCAAGAAATGCTCGGCTGACGTTCTTCAATATTTGGAGGCGGCCCTGCCGCCGGAGAGTGACCGCAGCTTGGCAGTCCGGGGACTGACAAGACCGGTCACCTAGGAGATGGCGAAGGGCCGCTGGGAACAGCGGCCCTTTTTTCATGCTATGCGGGGCACCGAAAGCGGGGGAGTGGAGATGGCGGAGACCAAGTTCGAGCGGCATCGGCAGCCGTGGCGGCAGGACGAAATCCAGAAGCTTCACGTGCTCGCCGGCAAGGGCATGTCGCTGCGCGCCATCGCCAAGGCGCTCACGCGCAGCGAGGAGTCGGTGAAGGACCGCGCGAAGGCTGACAAGCTCAGGATTGCGAAGCTGCGGTAGGAGCACCCGCAAAGTGGTACTTTGCGGCGACCCCGATTAGGGTTCAGGAACAAGGAAGGGTCGCTTCTTGGGGTGACGCTTTTCTTATTTGGTCACCCGGGCCGGCCGGTCGGCAGTGTTCAACCGCAGCACTTGTCCGCAGCGCCGCCCATTCGTCGCGCTTCCTGGATCGGTGGACAGGGGACGTCGCCGTAAGAACAGAAGACGCAGCAGTCGCCCTGCAGCGGCTTCAGCACCGCGCCGCAATGGCGGCAGTCGTAAAAATATTGGCAGGCCTCGGTTGGCATCGTCTCTTGCGCGACGCCGCCGCATTGCGGGCAGGTAAGGGTGGATAACGACTGGATCATCCAGTCCCATTCATCGTTAGCCGTCGCCAACTTCAAGCTCCCACTTTCGCCGGATAGCCAGCGTTCGTCGAAGCAGCCGCGATAGCTGCTGCATTAGTGCGGGTGGGGTCGAAAGTGACTATCGCCTTTTTCGTCTCAAAATCGATCTTCACCGAGCGGACGCCGGGAACGCGCTGCATCGCCGTCTTCACGGCGATTGGACAGGTCGGGCACGTCAGGTTTGCGACAGAGAAGGTCTGCACGCGCAGAGCCGCAGCCTTCTGTCCCGCTGGAGCGCTCAAGGTGACGGACACGGGCACGGCAGCAATTCCGAAAGTGACCGCGCCGACTGCAAGAACAAGAGATTGTTTCACGGTCTATTCTCCAGGTTAGTAAAACAGCGGGGCCCACCACCTTGTCGTCAGCGCGATGAGGGTCAGCGCAGCCGCGATCCACAGCACAGTTTTCGTCAATGCCTGGGAGCGTTGGGCCGAGCAATCGCCGGCCGCTGCACAGGTGCGCGGCGTGCGAACATAGACGTGCCAGAAGCCGAGACCGATGGCGGCAATCGCGATGGTGCCGAAGATCGGGTTGTAGGACTCAAGCGCGGTTAGGTTGCCGATCCAAGCCCCGGAGACTCCGATGGTCACCAAGACGAGCGGCAGGACACAGCAGGAGGACGCCAGCAGCGCCGCGATCAGTCCGCCGGATGCAAGCCAGCGCTGGCGATTGTCAGCTGTTCCCATTGGTCACCGAATCACTTCCACTGCAGGGGGAGGCGCCCTATACAATCTGTAGTTACTACAGAATCAAGAGAGATCGAGATGCCCGGTTTATCCATCGGTGAGCTTGCCCGTCGGACCGGCGTGCACATTGAAACGATTCGCTATTTCGAGAGGGTCGGCCTGCTCGATGCGCCGGGCCGCACCCAAGGGGGCCACCGGGTCTATGCGGACCGGCATGTGAGGGCGCTGGGCTTCATCAAGCGCGCGCGGGAGCTGGGCTTCACACCTGACGAAGTCCGTGCGATCCTCAATCTGGGCGGACCCGGCAAGGCTTGTTGCGACGAAGTTCGGGACATTGCCGTTCATCATCTGGCTGAGGTCCGTCGGAAGATCGCGGACCTTGAGAAACTTGAGCGTCTGCTTGCATCTACTGTTGACCGCTGTTCAGGCGGGCATGTCCCCGAGTGCGCTGTGATTGACATGTTGGAAAGCGCGGAGCTCACTTAGAGCATATAGCCGATGTCCGATGCCCCGGTCGGATAGGCGAAGATCGTACGCTTGAGATCGTCGGCGGTCAGGCCCTGCCGGATTGCGAGAGCGAAGATGTTGATCGTTTCGTCGGCATAGGGACCGACCAGGTGCGCTCCTAGAATGCGCCCGCTGCCCTCGTCGACCAGCGTCTTGTAGCCATAGACCGGCTCAGCGTCGCGACGGGCGGTATACCAGTCGGACGTCCGTTCGCATTTCACGCGAAACTGTTTGGCCGATTGGCGAGCCTCTACCTCGCTCATTCCGACCCTTGCGATTGGTGGATGAGCGAAGGCGACGCTTGGCACGCCGCGATAGTTCGGAGTTCGGCTGTTCCCGTTGAGGAGATTGTGGGCGACGATCTTCCCGTCATGCGTTGCGACCGGCGTGAGAGGGGGCCCGGCCTGTGCGGAGTCTCCGGCGCCGTAGACGGCCGGATTGGACGCGCTCTGAAGAAACTCGTTGAGCTTCAGCCGTCCTTTCTCGACTGCAACATTGGCGGCATCTAGATAGAGGCGTTCGAGGGCCGGAACGCGGCCAGCAGAGTGCACGACGAGGTCGGCCTCAATGGTGTCGCGCTTACCATCCTGCTCCACATCGATCCGAAAGGCGCCGCCGTTCCCATCGACGGCTGTTACCGTCGCATTCAGGCGAACATCGATGCCAAGGCGGTCGAACGCCTCCATCAGCCAGCCGACCAGCTCGGGCTCAAAACCCTTCAGCATCCGATCGCCGCGCTGGAGCACGGTCACTTCAGCGCCGGCACGCGCGGAGATGTGGGAGAATTCGGCTGCGATATACCCGCCGCCCACGAAGGCGATCCTTCGCGGCAGTCTTTCGAGAGCCATGAACTCTTCATTGTCGATCAGATACTCCTCGCCGGAGACGCCGAGGCGGACCGGCTCCGCGCCGGACGCGATGACGATGTGCCTGAAGTTCACCGTTTCTGCCGCAATGGACAGACTGTTTGGTCCGGTGAACCGGACGCTCTCGTGAAAGGTCGCGATCCCGGCCTTTCGATAGTCCTCCTCATGTTGAGCAGGCACTGGATCGGTGAAGCTGCGCTTGAAATCGATCAGCTCGGGCCAGTCGATTGACAGCTCGCCGACGACACCATGGCTGCGCATGCGGCGGTTCCAGTCGATCGCCTCGGCTCCAGCGACGAGCATCTTCTTGGGATCGCAGCCGCGAAGCGCGCAGGTGCCGCCGTAGGGCTTCTCGTCTACGATTGCGACACTCCAGCCGGCCTTGCGCACGCGCATCGCAGCGGCCCGTGCGGCCATTCCGGCGCCGATCACCACCAGGTCGAAGTCCATGTGAGCCTCCCCTGCTCAAACAAACCCGGACCGGCTACAGGTTCCGGATGGGCCATGCGTCGGAGATTCCGGAGATTCCGCTTTCCTACAGCTAACCACATAGGTTAGTTGCACGGCATGAGCGAACCAGAAAAGCAAGAAGCGGCTGCGGGGGTGAGCACGAACGCGGTCTATGCCCGGCGGATGAAGCATGCGCTGTTCCGCGCGAAGTGGGACGCGGTGGTCGAGACCGGGCGGGCGGCGATCGGGATGAAGCCTGGTCGAGGCCGCGAACAAGAGCTTCGATCCCGACGAGATCGACGTCGAGGGCGTCGAGCCGAAAGTGTCGGTCGCGGAGGCGATCCGGATCGTGCAGCTGCATGGCTCGAAGACGCAGAGGCAGAGCATCCAGGAGCTGGAGCCGCCGGAGGAGGAGATCGAGGTCGTCCGCGGGCGGCTGTTCAACAAGCTGGAGCGGCTGCGCAAGCGCGAGAAGACCGGTTGCTGGCGGAGGGCTGGTCGCTCGACGAGGAACACGACCATCTTATCCCGCCGGGCTGCGTGAAACATCCTGTGAGGGCCGGCTAGCCGTCGCCAAGTTCAGGAACAAGGAGGGGCCGCTCCGTTGGGCCGACCCTTTCCTTACCTGACGACGCGCAGCTTTCGCAGTTGGTGGACCGTTTGCACCCTCACATCGAAGGATGCGACCCGCGCATAGAGGGTCGGCAGAACGAACAATGTCAGCAGCGTCGACGAGATGAGGCCACCGATGACCACCGTCGCCAGCGGCTTCTGCACCTCCGAGCCGGGGCCATGAGCGAGCGCCATCGGAATGAACCCTAACGACGCCACCAATGCGGTCATGGCGACAGGCCGGAATCGCTGAAGAGCTCCCGCGCGCGCTGCATCGGCTCTGCTCATCCCTTGCCGGATCAGGTCCTGAATCGAGCTGACCATCACCAGACCATTCAGAACGGCCACCCCGGACAGCGCAATGAAGCCGACAGCAGCCGAGATCGAGAAGGGTATCCCGCGCAGGAGCAGCGCAAAGACGCCGCCGACCAGTGCCAGCGGCACCCCTGTGAACACCAGCGCGGCATCCCGCCCGCTCCTGAGGGCACCGTAGAGAAGCAGCATGATGATGGCGAAGGCTATCGGCACGAGGATCTCGAGCCGCGCGCGGGCGGTCGCCAGATTCTCGAACTGCCCACCCCACTGGATGTAGGTGCCCGGCGGCAGCGGAACCTTCGCCGCGATCTGTTTCTGCGCATCCTCGACGACGCCAGCGACATCGCGCCCACGGACGTTGGCCTGCACGACGACGCGACGCTTTCCGTTCTCGCGGCTGATCTGGTTCGGACCCTCGGTAATGCCGATGTCAGCCACGCTGCTCAGGGGCACGAACGAACCCCCGGCGGTGGGTACAGGAATCACGCCGATCGACTGCATGTCCGAACGCGCCGTGTCCGCAAGGCGGATCACGACCGGAAAGCGGCGGTCACCTTCGAAAATCACACCCGCTTCGCGGCCGCCGATGGTCGCGGCGACGACGTCCTGCACGTCACCAGGGGTGACGCCCACGCGCGCCATGGCGTCACGGTTGGGCCGGATGTCCAGGAGAGGTGCACCCTCGGTCTGCTCGACGCGAACGTCCGCCGCGCCGCGCACCTTCTTCAGCACCTCTGCGATCCGGTCTGCCGTGGCGTTCATGCTGTCGAAGTCGTCGCCAAAGACCTTTACGGCGATGTCGCTGCGGACGCCGGTGAGCAGCTCGTTGAACCGCATCTGGATCGGCTGGGTCATCTCGTAACTGTTGCCGGGAATTGCCGAGACATTCTTCTCGATGCGCTCAACGAGCTCCTCCTTCGGCAGCCGTGGGTTCGGCCATTCGCTGCGGGGTTTCAGGATCACGAACGTGTCCGTCGCGTTGGACGGCATCGGGTCGGCGCCGATTTCGGAGGTGCCGGTTCGTGAAAACGCGTAGAGCACCTCCGGCTCGCGCGAGATCGTCTGCTCGACGGCGAACTGCATGCGCTGACTCTGCTCGACCGACGTGCCCGGCGGCCGCCAGGCCTGGACGAGCATATTCCCCTCGTCGAGCTGGGGCAGGAACACCTGGCCGAGTGCGGTGAATGCGAGCGCCGCCACGATTACGGCCCCGATCGCGCCACCAATCGTCACTCTCGGGCGGCGCATCGCGGCGTCCAGACCGGGCTCGTAACGCGACCTCAGCCAGACGACGATTGCACTTTCCTTCTCCTCGGTCCTCCCGACCAGGAAGGC
>CBHTSV010000338.1:0-4343 GCA_966095215.1 uncultured Sphingomonas sp.
GAGCCCGTCGAGCGTCGCGAGGCCGAAGCGGCTTTTCAGCGCAAGCTCGCCCGCCAGGCTGTCGAACCCGCCCTGGCCGGCGGCCGTGCGGATGCCCGGCCCCGGCGCCTCTGCACTGGTCTCCGCAGGCGAACGCCGCGCGAGCTCGGCCCGCGACGGAGCGCCGAGGCCGTCGAGCGTGGCGAGGCCGAAGCGCTGCTTCAGCGCGCGCTCGCCGGCGAGGCTGTCGAAGCCGCCCTTGCCGGCCGATGTGCGAACGCCCGGCACCGATGCGTCCGCAATGGTCTCGGCCGGCGACAGGCGCGCCAGCTCGGCCGCGAGCTCCCCGGTCCCGCAGGCGATCAGCTCGAAGCGCCCGGTCGAAATGTCGGCGGCAGCGATCGCCCAATCCTCGCCTGCGCGGCCGACCGCGGCCAGCCAGTTGGCCGCGCTCGATTCGAGCAGAGTCTCCTCGGTCAGGGTCCCGGGCGTGACGAGCCGGATGATGGCACGTTCGACCAGCGCCTTGGAGCCACGTGCCTTGCGTGCCTCGGCGGGGCTCTCGGTCTGCTCGGCGATGGCGACGCGGTGCCCGGCCCTGATCAGCCGCGCGAGATAGGATTCGGCCGAATGGGCGGGAACGCCGCACATCGGGATGGGCTCGCCGCCATCCTCGCCGCGCTTCGTCAACGCGATGTCGAGGCAGGCAGAGGCGACCTTCGCATCTTCGAAGAACAATTCGAAGAAGTCGCCCATCCGATAGAAGAGCAAGGCGTCGCCGGCCTCTTCCTTGAGGCGCCGGTACTGGGCCATCATCGGGGTGGGAGCGTCGGCTCTAGCCATGCACCTGACTACCCTTGTTCGTCATTCCCGCGAAAGCGGGAATCCTGCAGATCCAGACATTTCTGGGCTCCCGCTTTCGCGGGAGTGACGAATTGGACTAAGGCCGGCGAGCATGTCGGAGAGCAACGTCAAATATACCGAGGCCGAAGCGCTGGATTTCCACGCGCGCGGCCGGCCCGGGAAGATCGAGATCATCGCGACCAAGCCGATGGCGACGCAGCGCGACCTTGCTCTCGCTTATTCGCCCGGAGTCGCGGTCCCGGTGCGAGCGATCGCCGAGGATCCGGGCTGCGCCTACGATTATACGGCGAAGGGCAATCTCGTCGCCGTGATCTCGAACGGCACCGCGATCCTCGGGCTCGGCAATCTCGGCAGCCTCGCGGCCAAGCCTGTCATGGAAGGCAAGGCGGTGCTGTTCAAGCGCTTCGCCGACGTCGATTCGATCGACATCGAGGTCGCAACCAACGACCCGCTGAAGTTCATCGACGCGGTCGCGCTGCTCGAGCCGAGCTTCGGTGGGATCAATCTCGAGGATATCGCCGCGCCCGACTGCTTCGTGATCGAACAGACGCTGCGCGAGCGGATGAACATCCCCGTCTTCCATGACGACCAACATGGGACGGCGATCATCACCGCGGCAGGTCTCATCAACGCCTGCCTGCTCACCGGCCGGGAGCTGTCGAAGATCCGGGTCGTCGTGAACGGCGCCGGCGCCGCGGCCATCGCCTGCACGGAACTCGTCAAGGCAATGGGCGTGCGCGGTGACCAGGTGATCATGTGCGACCGAAAGGGCGTCATCCACAAAGGCCGAACGGACCTCGACCAGTGGAAGTCGGCGCATGCAATCGACACGGACAAGCGCACGCTCGCCGAGGCGCTCGAAGGCGCGGACGTATTCCTCGGCCTTTCAGCCGCCAACGTGGTATCGCCCGAGATGGTGAAGAGCATGGCGGAGCAGCCGATCATCTTCGCCATGGCCAATCCCGACCCGGAGATTACGCCGCCGCTGGCGCGCGAGGCGCGGCCCGACGCGATCATCGCCACCGGCCGGTCCGACTATCCGAACCAGGTCAACAATGTCCTCGGCTTCCCCTTCATCTTCCGCGGAGCGCTCGATGTGCGAGCGACGGCGATCAACGAGGAGATGACGATCGCCGCCGCGGAAGCCCTCGCCGAACTGGCGCGCGAGCCGGTGCCCGAGGAAGTTGCGGCCGCCTATGGCGGGCGATCGCAGAGCTTCGGGCGCGATTACATCATTCCGGCGCCGTTCGACCCGCGGCTGATGGAGGTTGTCGCGTCCGCGGTCGCCGAAGCCGCCGGGCGAACCGGCGTCGCGCAGAAGCCGATCGCCGACATGGAAGCTTATCGGACGCGGCTGCGCGGCAGGCTCAACCCGACCGTGGCCGTGATGAGCCTCGCCTATGAGAATGCCCGCCAGAACCCGAAGCGAGTGCTGTTCGCGGAAGGCGAGGAGCCGAACGTCCTTCGCGCCGCGATCGCGTTCAAGGAAGGGGGCTATGGCACTCCCGTGCTCGTCGGCCGCGAGGACGTCTATGATCTCTTGAAGGAACTCGGCGTCGACAATCCCAGGGAATATGAGGTGCTCAACAGCCGCAACTCGCCGCTGGTCGGGCGCGCGGTCGAGCATATCTACGAGAAGCACCAGCGGCACGGCCTGCTGCGCCGCGAGATCGAGCGGATGGTCAACCAGGACCGCAACTATTTCGCCGCGGCGATGCTGGCGCTGGGCGAAGCTGACGCGATGATCACGGGGACGACGCGACCGTTCAGCCAATCGTTGCGGCAGGTTCGGACCATCATCGACGACGAGCCGGCGGCGACGCCGTTCGGAATCAACGTGGTCGTCAGCCGCAGCCACACCGTGCTCATCGCCGACACCGCCGTGACCGAGCGGCCGACCGCCGAGCAGTTCGCCGCCATCGCCATGCGATCGTCGGCATTTGCCCGGCGCATGGGGCTCGAGCCACGCGTCGCCTTCATCAGCTACACGACCTTCGGCAATCCGCCTGGAATGCACATCGGCGAGCTGCGCGGAGCGGTGGAGCTGCTCGACAGCTTCAAGACCGACTTCGAATATGAAGGCGAAATGGCGCCCGATGTCGCGCTCAATTACGAGATGCAGCAGCGCTACTATCCGTTCAGCCGGCTTTCCGGGCCGGCGAATGTGCTGATCATGCCCGGTCTCCAGTCGGCCAGTCTTTCCACGAAACTATTGCGCGCAGTCGGCGGCGAAAGCGTGCTTGGGCCTTACATCCTGGGGCTGGAACATCCGGTGCAGATCGCGCCGATGACCGCCACCGCGTCGGACCTCGTGATGCTTGCGGTCCTGGCGGCCGGCGACGCCCATGCGCGCCAGCGGCGCGAGAAGGCAAAGATCCACGCCTAGTCGTCATACTGGGCTCGACCCGGCATCCGCCTTTTCTTGTCAGATGCGGACAGGAAGGCAGACCCCGGATCAAGTCCGGGGTGGCGGCTTTGCTTCAGATTCGCTCGACCGAGCTGATCGGGTCGGCTTCCCTCAGCGCCGCGATGATCGAGTGAAGGTGAGCGAGGTCGTGCACCTCGATGTCGAGGTGGAAGGTCTGGAAGCTTCCGTCGCGGTGCACCAGCTGCAGGTTGATGATGTTGGCGTGCTTGGCCCCGAGGATGCCGGACATCGTCCCCAGCGCTCCGGGAATGTCGCGAAGGATGACCGCCAGACGCGCCGCGCCGCCGTCCGAACCCTCGCCCCAGGCGAGGTCGAGCCAGTCGGCGTCCACCCCGCTCGCCAGCGTGTCGCAGCCGATGACATGGACCTCGATTTCCTCGTCCTCGCGCCTCAGGCCAACGATCCGGTCGCCCGGGATCGGATGGCAGCATTGCGCGAGATGGTAGGCGACGCCAGGCGTCAGGCCCTTGATCGAAATTGCCTTCCGCTGTCCGATCGGCCGCGGAGCGACGTCGCCGCCAGCTGAGCCGGGCATCAAGGCTTCCATCAGCGCCTCGTCGCTCACCCGCTTGCGCGCGATGGCGATCATCAGCTCGTCCTCATTCTCGATCTTGAGCTTCTTGAGCGCACGCTTCTGCGCATCCTTGTCGAGCTCGGCAGGAAGGCGCGCGACGATCTCGTCATAGATCTTGCGCCCAAGCTCGATCGTCTCCTCGCGTTCCTTGTGGCGGACGAAGCGCCGGACTCCGGCGCGCGCCTTCCCGGTCGCAACGAAGCGCAGCCAGCTCGGCTGCGGATGCTGCGCCTCCGAAGCCAGGATTTCGACCTGATCGCCATTCTCAAGCATCGTTCGCAGCGGCACGACACGCCCGTTGATCTTGGCGCCGACCGTGCGGTCGCCGAGATCGGTGTGCACCGCATAAGCGAAGTCGACCGGCGTCGCGCCCTTGGGCAGCTGGATCAGCTCGCCCTTCGGGGTGAAGGCGAAGATCCGGTCCTGGTACATCGCCATGCGGGTATGCTCGAGCAGCTCCTCGGCGGTCTCGGCATGGTCGAGGATCTCGACGAGGTC
>CBHTSV010000339.1:0-10178 GCA_966095215.1 uncultured Sphingomonas sp.
GCGGACGAGATGCTCGGCATCAGGCACGGTGAGAGCGCCCGCTGGGATCGGTGTGGCTCCATCGGTGAAATATTGCACCCCCGTGTGCGGATTGCGGTGGTGGTCGGTGCCGATCGAGCGGATCACGATTCCGATCGCACCTTTGAGGGAGGCGATCGTCGGACCCTGGCGGCGAGGGGCGCCGAACTGGCCGTAGCCCGACCCGTCCTGAGCCGGCATCATGTGATGGTCAATGAAGACGATCTTGCCTTTGACGGCGCTGTCCGGAGCGAGGCGGAGCGCGTCGACGCTTTCGAAATAGGCGATCTCTCCGGTGATGCCCTGCGGGCCGGTCGAGCCGCTGTAGCCGAGCGCGGCGATGACGAGCTTCTGCGGGAAGGGCGAGACGATCTCGGCGCTTTCGGCGCCGCGCGTCCAGACCGGCATGTCGAATGGCTCGACGTGGACGTTGGAGAAGCCCATCGCCTTCAGGCGACGGACCGCCCAGTCGCGGCCGCGAGCCTCGGCCTCCGTCGCGGCGAGGCGCTGTCCGACTTCGGTCGTCAGCCCCTCGACGATGTCCCAGGCGTAGTGGTCGTTCTCCAGCGCATTGTCGCGAAGCGCGGCAATCTTCGGATCGCCTGCGACCGGAGGAGGAAGGGTCGTTATCGAGGTTTGCGCGACCGACGGGGTTGAGGAGGCGAGGAGAAGTGCCGCGAGGTGATAAAGTTTCATGGACACCGCCTAGCAGGAGAGGCGTCGAAGTCACGGGCGCAAATCGATAAAATTTGGCCGCTCGTCGATTAAAGAAGCCGCATCTGGTCGCCCTCGGGCGGGCGGAAGAGGTCGGTGCGGAGCGGAAACTTCGCCTGGCGGAGACCATATTTCTTCGCGGCGATCTCGAAGCGGGTCTTGAGTAGCTCGGCCCAGGGACCTTGCCCGCGCATCCGGCTGAAGAAGTTCGGGTCATTGTCGCGTCCGCCCCGCAACGACCGGATCGTCGCCATCACCTTGGCCGCACGGTCGGGATAATGCTCGTCGAGCCAGGCGCGGAACAAAGGCGCGACCTCGTGCGGCAGTCGGACGGGCAGATAGAAGCCTCCGGGGGCGCCAGCCTCGACCGCCGCTTCGACGATATGCTCGAGCTCGTGATCGGTGATTTGCGGGACGACCGGCGCGATCGCGACATAGCAGGGGACGCCGGCGTCGTTCAGCGCCTTCATAGCGGCGAGGCGCTTCCTCGGCTGCGGAGCGCGCGGCTCCAGCGTGCGGGCGATCTTCGGATCGAGCGATGTCACTGACAGCGCGACTGAAGCGATGCCGAGCTCGGCCGCGGGCTTGAGCAGGTCGAGGTCGCGCAGCACGCGGTCGGATTTGGTCGTGATCGTGAACGGATGGCGCGTTTCGAGCAGCAGCTCGACGACCGAGCGGGTGATCCGCCAGCGCTCCTCGATCGGCTGATAGGGATCGGTGTTCGTGCCCATCGCGATCGGCTTGCACTCGTAGCCCGGCCGCGACAGCGCGGCGTGGAGCAGCTGCGCCGCCCTCGGTTTCACGAACAAGCGGGATTCGAAGTCGATTCCGGGCGAAAGGTCGTGGAAGGCGTGCGTTGGCCGGGCGAAGCAGTAGATGCAGCCGTGCTCGCACCCTCGAAAGGCGTTGATCGAGCGGTCGAAGCCGATGTCGGGCGAGTTGTTGCGAGTCAGGATCGACCTTGGATGCTCGATCGTGACGGTCGTCCGGCGCTTGGGGACGCCATCAAGCGCCTCGACGTGGTCGAGCCATTCGCCCTCGGTCACACGCTCATTGAGATTGAACCGCGTGGGGGTTGGGTTGCGGGTCGCCCCGCGTCCGTTGCTCGACTCAACCGGCATCGCGTGATTCTAAGCCGCTGATGAGAACATAACAAGAACATAGCTTTCTCTCTTCGCCGTGCGGCAGGAACAAGCCGTCGTCTCGTCCGCGACGAGGCGTCTCTGGTGCCTGACCGAACGAAAATCATGACGGATTTGTAATTTTCGATTCATCCACGAGCCAGCTTTCGAAGCCGAAGGGCCGCGCGACAGGGGTCGAAAACTAAAAGGGAAACATCATGCACAAGTATCTGTTGGCAGCGACGGCCGCAGCTGTTCTGGCCACCCCCGCCTTTGCGGCGGCGGATGGCCCGTATGTCGGAATTGAAGGCGGCGCGACTTTCCCCAGAAGTTCCGACCTTGATGTGATCCTCAACAACACGACGACCTACAACAACGGCTTCAACGTCGATTACAAGACCGGCTACGACGTCGACGCGATCGCCGGGTACAAGTTCGGCATCCTGCGGCTCGAGGGCGAGGGCGCCTATAAGCGTGCGAAGGTGAAGAGCCTCGGGGTCAGTACTCCGCTGATCACCGACGTCGGCACTGCGGCAGGCACCGCCGCAACCGCCGCAGACTTCAGCGTCGGCAATCACATCGGCATCGCGAGCCTGATGGCCAACGCCTTGGTCGACGGAGACTTCGGCGGCGGTTTCGGAGGCTATGTCGGCGCCGGCGCAGGACGCGCCTGGGCCAAGCAGGCCGGCGACAAGGACAACGCCTGGGCTTACCAGGGGATCGCAGGCCTGCGGTACGCCGTGACACCGAACCTCGATGCGGGCGTCAAATACCGCTACTTCCGGACCGGCAATCTCAACTTCAACGACGCCTTCACTCTGAACGGCGAGCCATTCACGACAGAGACCAAGGGGCATTACGCCTCGCACAGCCTGCTCGCGAGCCTGGTCTACAATTTCAACTCCGCGGCTGCGGCCCCGCCTCCTCCGCCGCCACCAGCTCCGCCGCCGCCACCGCCGCCCGCGCCGGCAACCCAGACCTGTCCGGACGGCTCAGTCATTCTGGCGACCTCCGCCTGTCCGGCTCCGCCGCCTCCGCCGCCACCGCCTGCGCCCACCGAGCGCGGCGAGCGAGGCTGACGGGCAAGCATAAGCTTTTCCGCAGCTGCGGAACGGATCTCCCGGGCGCGATACTCCCCTCCCGCCCGGGATTTCTGTTTGAGCTTAGTGGTTGAGGCTGGTCATGCCGGTGGGGAAGCTCGGCCAGCGATGCTCGACCATGGCCTTCAGCGTCGACGTGCTCTCGTGGTTGAGGCCTTGATAGACCCACATGTTCCGGAGCACTGCGGGGACATAATAGCGAGTCTCCCAATAAGGGATGGACTCGATCCACAGCAGGGGATCGCCCTTGTCGTTGATCGTGGCCCAGCGCGCGACCGGGAGCGGTCCGGCATTGTAGGAGGCAATCACCCGTGGAAGCTGGCCGGCAGTTCCCGGGTTGCCGCGCATCATCTCGATAAAACTCTGACCATATTCGAGATTGTAGCGGGGATCGGTGAGCGCACCGTTCGTATAGGCCACTCCACGGTTGCGCGAGACAAGCTGGGCGGTGACTGGCAGCACCTGCATCAGCCCGACCGCGCCGGCGGTGCTGACCGCTGTGCGGCGGAAAGCCGATTCCTGGACGATGTGGCCATAGGCGAGGGCGGGATCGACTCGCCAGCCCATGACGGGGGTCCACTTGGGGTTGGGATAGCGGTCGGCGGCATCGGCGATCGCTCCGGGCTGGCCGTGCGTCGCGAGCCACAATTGCGCGGCGGGCAAGTCGAGCTTCTTGGCGAGCTGGATCAAGGCATGGTGCTCGCGCGGGTCGCCGATCTTCGCCTCGTGGCGGAGCATCTCCTCGGCGAGCGCGGGCTCGCCGATCTTCGCCAGCTCGATCGCGCGCTTGACGTTCGGAATCTGGTCGATCTGGGGATCCCGCGAGACGTAAGGATCGGGCGGAAGCTTCGTGTCCATCCCGAGCGCTTCGCGGGCCAGCAGGCCGTAGAAGCTTTCGGCTGCTTCGGGCGTGGTGGCAGCCGCCCTGAGCAGAGGCTCCACTGAACGCGGGCGCCGGCACGCCTGCTCCGCGCGCGCCGCCCAATAGTATCCGCCGGCTCTCAACTCGCGCTGCTGCGCCAGCTGCGCCACCTGCTGGAAGTCACGCGAGGCTGATTCGCAATCGCCGAGGCGCCATGAGGCGAGGCCCGAGACCCAGGCCGCCTGCGACGCCCACTCGCCGGTCGAGCCCTGCCGCCATGTGTCCGACACGCGGCGCGCGTCCAGGTCGAGGCCGAGGACATAATAAACGAACGCGACACGCGTCGCGGCCTCGGTGCGCGCTTCCACCGACAGTTGCGGGCTGTACGTTAGCAGCTGCGCCTCGGCCCCCGCGGCATCGTCGGCCCTGACCAAGGTATCGAGAGCGGCGCGAAGCTCGTCGGCGGCAGGCTCTCCCGTGACCGGACGCGCACGATAGCGGTACGGCGCGGTGCCAAGGTCGACCGTGGGGCGCTCGGGCACGATCAGCGGCGGCGTAGTCGCGCCGCGCTTGATGGCCATCAATGCGAGCTGGTCCGCCTGGGGAAGCTCGGGAGCTTCGGCGATCAGCGCCTGCAGCGAGGCGAGATCGACCGTCGGCGAATCCTTGGCGGTGAAGAGCTCCGCCTTGGCGACGGGCGTGAGAATGCCCGGAGGAAGCGTGGCGATGCCAGCGCGCGCGGACGCCCAGTTCTCCGCGTCGATTGCGTCGAAAACGCCGCGCCAGTCCCGCGGGATGGCGATCGCCGGCACCGGAGCCGGAGCGGTTTGCGTGACAGCAGGCGCGGGACTTTGCGCCGGAGGATAGACGACGACCGGTTTCGGCTGGCTGGCCGTCGGCTGCTGCGGGAGCGGCGCGAGCGGGTCCGCGGAGGAAGGCTGCGCATAAACGGGCGCGGCAAACATCAATGCTCCGAACGCAAGCAGACCGGCCTTCAAGATTCGTCCTCCATCAGCAGCAGAAGATCCCGCCATGCCAAAGCCTTGTCTAAGGGCCGATTAATGAGATGGCGGGGGTGGAAGGTGGCGACCGTTCGGACGCCTTCGACCTTGTGGACGTGGCCACGCGCTTCGACCAGCCTTTTTCCGAGAAGCGCGGCGCAGGGACCATCGCCGAAGAGTAGAAGGCGCTGCGGCTTCGCGACGCGAATGTGGTGTCGGGCGACGTCGGCGCAGGCGGCACGGTCCTTCTCGCTCATTCGTGTGCCAGGCGCGTGAATGCACGAGAGGGAGGCGCTGTAGGCTTCGTCGGCCGAGATGCCGATCGCGGCGAGCATTTTCTGCGCGAGCGCCCAGGCGTCGCCGCCGATCGGCTGCGACGCGGCGGCATCCTCGAGCGCCGGGGCGTCGCTGAGGAGCATGATCGCTGCATTTTCCGGCCCGTGGGGCAGGATGCGTTTCGCGGTTGCGGAGGCGAGGGGGAGCTGGGCGCTGCTCGCCAGCCATTGCCGCAGCTCGGCGAGCGTGTCGTGACTGATTTCGGCGACGTTGGGGAGCGGCGCGGGCTCGGCTGAAACGGGTTTTCGCGGCGAAGCAGGCTTCAGCCAGTCGCGGGCTTCTTCCTGCAGCGCGACATCGACCCCGGCCTCAAGCCACCAGGCCAATGCGCTGCGCGCCTCGGCAAAGCCGATCGATTCAATTTCCCCGCCCACGGATCACTCCTCACCGCCATTGACCGGATGGTCAAGGAAGGGGCAGGGCATTTGAGTCGAATTGTGGTTCCCCCGCGACGAGAGGACAGATGAGCCAGCGCGAGTCCATGCAATATGACGTCGTGATCGTCGGCGCCGGGCCGGCGGGGCTCAGCGCGGCGATCCGGCTGAAGCAGCTGGCGAAAAGGCACGACCGCGACCTTTCCGTCTGCATCCTCGAGAAGGGAAGCGAGGTCGGGGCGCACATCCTTTCCGGCGCGGTGATCGACCCGATTTCGCTGAACGAGCTGATCCCGGACTGGAAGGACAAGGGCGCTCCGCTGACGGTGCCCGTCACCGAAAACCATCACTGGGTGCTGACGAAGAAGGGCAAGTTCGCCTTCCCGCACTTCATCATGCCGCCTTTCATGAGCAACAAGGGCAAGTACACGCTGAGCCTGGGCAATCTCTGCCGCTGGCTCGCAGGGCAGGCGGAGGAGCTGGGCGTCGAGATCTTCCCCGGGTTTCCTGCGTCGGAGATCCTCTTCAACGACGACGGGTCGGTGAAGGGCGTTGCGACGGGCGACATGGGCATCGCCCGCGACGGGAGCCATCGCGCGGACTACCAGCCCGGGATCGAGCTGCATGCCAAATACACATTCTTGGCCGAAGGGGCGCGGGGCCATCTAACCAAGCGGCTGACCGAGCTTTTCGATCTGCGAAAGGACAGCGGACCGCAGGTTTTCGGCCTTGGCGTCAAGGAGTTGTGGGACGTTCCTCCCGAGAAGCATAAGCCCGGGCGAGTCATCCACACGCAGGGCTGGCCACTGACCGACGCCTGGGGAGGGGGCTTCCTCTACCATCAGGAGAACAATCAGGTCGCCTTGGGTTTCATCGTGTCGCTCGACTACCAGAACCCCCATCTCTCGCCGTTCGAGGAGATGCAGCGCTGGAAGACGCACCCGCTCATCCGCGCCGAAATCGAGGGCGGCCGGCGTGTTTCCTACGGCGCGCGGGCGATCAATGAGGGCGGCTACCAGGCGATTCCGAAGCTGGTCTTCCCGGGGGGAGCGCTGATCGGCTGCTCGGCGGGCTTTGTGAATGTTCCGCGCATCAAGGGCACGCATACGGCCATGAAGTCCGCGATGCTGGCCGCCGAGGCTGCGTTCGAGGCGATCTCCGCTGACCGTTCGGGGGATGTGCTGGAGGCCTATCCAGAAGCGCTCCACAAGAGCTGGGTGGCCAAGGAGCTCCGGATGGTGCGCAACGCACAGCCTGCCGTCGCTCACTGGGGCGGGACCATGGGGACGCTCTACGCGGGCCTCGACATGTGGCTGAACTATCTGCGCATCGGCGTTCCCTGGACGCTGAAGCACAAGGCGGACCACACCACACTTCGGCAGAAGCAGCAGGTCGCGCCGATCGAATATCCCAAGCCCGACGGCGTCTTAACCTTTGACCGGCTATCCTCGGTGTTTGTTTCGAACACCAATCACGAAGAGGACCAGCCGGTTCATCTGACGCTCAAGGATGCGGACATACCCACGGCGATCAACCTGCCCATCTACGCCGGTCCGGAGCAGCGTTACTGCCCGGCGGGCGTTTACGAGTTTGTCGAGGATTCCGCTGGTGAGCCGAGGCTTCAGATCAACGCCCAGAACTGCGTCCACTGCAAGACCTGCGACATCAAGGACCCGACGCAGAACATCAATTGGGTCACACCCGAAGGAGGCGGAGGTCCCAATTATCCGAACATGTAAGTGGCTCGCCGGAGCTGTCTTCGCCGGCCTGGTTGCAGTCGCCTCGCCCGCAGCAGCGGCCATGAGCCCTACGGTAGAGGATGCGCGCCTTGCCTATGTCGAGGCGCGCGCTGCCGCGATGACTGGCGATCATGCGCGCTCGGCATCGCTGCTCGCTTCGCTTGCGCAGACTCAACCGCAGGACGTGGACCTCGCGCGCAAGGCGCTCGCCGAGGCGATCGGCGCGGGCGAGTTCGAGCTTGCGCTGAAGCTCGCGCGGTCGATCCCCCCGCAGACGCTTTCGAGCGATGCGCGGTTACTGCTGATGGCCGACGAGATCCGGCGTCGGCGCATAGACCGGGCGCAGCAATGGCTGCAGGTGAAAGGCGAAAATGGCGATCTCACCTTCATGTCGCCGCTGGTGAATGCCTGGGACCAGGCCGAGCGCGGTGACCTGACCAGGGCGCTACAGTCGATCGACTCCATCCCGAACAACAGCCTGCTGACGCCGCTGAAGGCGGAGGAGCGGGCGCTGATCCTTCTCAAGTTCCGCCGGACCGCGGAGGCGGAGCCATTTGCGCGACAGGCGATCGCGTCCGCGAGCAATCGCGAAATCCGGGTGCGGCTCGCGCTTGCCGACGGCTTCCTCGCCGCCGGTGACCAGGCGCGGGCGCTGGCAATGGTCGATGACCTGCCATCCGATGCCTCGGCCGCGCGCCGCCGCATCCAGAATGGCAAGCCGAGCGGCGAGACCATCGACACGGCAACCAAGGCGGTCAGCGAGGCGCTGCTGGCCCTCGCGAGCGATCTCATGCGCCTGCAGCGGGCCGCCCCGCCGGTCGGTCTCGTGCAGGTGGCGCGCTACGCCGATCCGCAGAATGCCGAGGCCGCCCTGCTGCTGTCGCTCCTTCTCGACGGGCAGGATCGGTCGGATGAGGCGCTTGCGCTGCTGAATTCGATCCCGCGCAACGATGCGCTGATCGAACAGGTGCGCGATGCGCAGGTCCGGATCCTGAGCGACAGGAAGCGCTACAACGAAGCCTATGCGATCGCGGCACCCGCAGCCGCGGCAGCCGATGCGGAGCCTGACGATTTCTCGCGCCTTGGCGAGCTCCTTCAGGCGATGAAGCGCGACGGCGAAGCCGCCGACGCCTACGGCCGCGCAATAGCGTTGGCGAATGCGCAGAACGTCAAGGAAGACATGTGGTCGCTGCTCCTGCTGCGGGCGAGCGCGCTCGAGCAGGCCGGGCGCTGGCCTGAAGCGAAGCAGGCTCTGCAGCAAGGGCTCGTCCTTGCCCCGGACCAGCCGCTGCTTCTCAACTATCTCGGTTACGGTCAGCTCGAGCGTGGGGAGAACATGGACTCGGCCGAAGCGATGATCCGCAAGGCGAGCAAGCTCGCGCCCGACGATGCGTCGATCACCGATTCTCTCGGGTGGGCGCAATACAAGAGGGGCAAGCTGGCGGAAGCGATTTCGACCCTGCAGGTGGCCGCGGAGAAGGACCCCGACCAGGCCGAGATCCAGGAGCATCTCGGCGACGCGCTCTACAAGTCGGGACGGCGGTTCGAGGCGCGCTTCGCCTGGCAGGCCGCGCTGGTGACGGCTGAAGACGATGTAGCGGCGCGCGTGAAGGCGAAGTTGGCGTCGGGCCTTACCGTCGCCAACGCCGCGCCTTGATCCCGTTTCGCGAGATTGCACCGGCAAAGCTGAACCTTGCGCTGCATGTTCGTGGGACCCTGCCCGACGGCAGGCACGCGATCGAGACGGTGTTCGCCTTCTGCACGGACGGAGACCGCCTGAGCGCAGAACTGGCAGCTGACCTGTCGCTCGAGGCGACCGGTTTGTTCGGCGGCGATCTCGGCGCGTCTGAAGACAATCTCGTTCTGAAAGCAGCCCGCGCGCTGCGCGAGAGTGCAGGCGTGGACAAGGGGGCAGCGATCGCTCTCGACAAGCGTCTGCCCGTTGCATCGGGGATCGGCGGCGGCTCGGCCGATGCTGCAGCGGCGCTTCGCCTGCTGACCTCGATGTGGGACATCGACCCGTCGCATGCGTCGTCAGTCGCGTCGCTCGTCGGCAGCGATGTGCCTGCCTGCCTGCTCAGCCTGCCGATGCGCGGCGAGGGGGCGGGGGACCAGCTGACGCCAGTGGATTTGTCCGAACTGTCGGGAAGGCCGGTCCTCCTGGTGAACCCTCGAGTGGCGCTCTCGACGGCGGAAGTCTTTGCGAATTGGGATGGCATCGACCACGGCCCGCTCGACGACTGGAGGCACGGCCGAAACGATCTTGAAGCGCCCGCGACCAGGCTCGTCCCGCAGATTGAAACGCTGCTGGGCTGGCTTGCAGCGCAGCCGGGAGCGGAGTTCGTGCGCTTGTCGGGCAGCGGCGCGACCTGTTTCGCTTTGTTCGATTCCGAAGAGATGCGTGACGCAGCCGCGGAAGCGGTCCCACGCGAATGGTGGCGCCTGGCGACGACGCTGCGCTAAAGCGCGGCTCATGACCCTGGGGCGACCGATCCTGACCGCGGAGGCGATGCGCGCTGCCGAGCAGGCGGCGATCGGCGCCGGCACAAGCGTCGAGCAGCTGATGGAGCAGGCAGGGGCGGCACTGGCCGAGGCGGCATACCGTTTCGCCGGGCCGATGCCGGCGCTGGTGCTTTGCGGCCCGGGAAACAATGGCGGCGACGGCTACGTCGCGGCCCGGCATCTCGCGCGGCGCGGTGTTGAGGTGCGCGTCGCGGCCCTTGCGGAGCCGAAGAGCGACGCGGCCAAATGGGCGCGATCGCAGCGGGCCGGCGAGATCGAGAGCCTGTCTGCCTCCACGGCAGCGGCGCCGCTTCTAATCGATGCACTATTTGGCACGGGTCTTAAGCGCGGCCTGGATGCGAAGGCAGCGGCGGTGCTTTCGAGATTGTGCGGCGAGTCGGTCGTGCGGGG
>CBHTSV010000340.1:0-1663 GCA_966095215.1 uncultured Sphingomonas sp.
CAGTTAGGAGCAGCCATTGAAGCGGCCCAAGTGGCAACGACGTGCCGAGGATCGGCCGGGCGAAATCTGCACCGCCGCGCTCGAGGTGTTCAGCGAGAAGGGTTTTGCCGCCGCGAAGCTCGACGAGATCGCGCGTCGCGCCGGCGTCTCGAAGGGCACGCTCTACCTCTATTTCAAGGACAAGGAGGACCTGTTCCGCGCAGTCGTGAGAAGCGCCATTGCGCCGAACATCGAGGCCATCACGGCGGTGATCGGGCAAGCGGAGGTGCCGTTCGCTGATCTGGTCCCAATGTTCTTTGCCGGCTTTGCCGAAAGAGAGGCACAGCTCCCGATCGGCGCAGTCGCCAAGATGGTCATCGGCGAGTCCCGCAACTTCCCCGAGCTCGCACGCGTCTGGCATGACGAGGTGGCGTCGAAAGCCATTGGCGCGCTGGCGAAATTCGTTGAGCGCGCCCAGCAGCGCGGTGAGGTGCGCCCCGGTGATCCGCGCCTTTATGCCTTCAGCCTGATGGGCCCGATGGTGCTGGGTGCACTCTGGCGCGCCACGCTCGTGCCCGCCGGCGGCGAGCCGCTCGACCTCGCGGCGCTGGCGAAGCAGCACGCCGATACGGTGCTCGCGGGGATGCTTTCATGAGGCGAGCCGCGGCAATGGCGCTCTTGCTGGCCGGCTGCACCGTCGGCCCGAATTACCGTCCGCCCGCTACGGCGACGCCAGCCAGTTTCGCCGAGGCGGAAACGAAATCAGGCCTGCCTGACGAGCAGCTTGCAGCGTGGTGGCAGAGGTTCGGCGACCAGGAGCTCGACAAGCTCGTCAACCGGGCCGTGGCCCAGAATCTCGACGTCCAGACTGCGGCGGCACGCATTCGCGAAGCCCGCGCGCGCGAGGTCGTCGCGGGAGGGTCGTCCAGGCCGCGAGTGGACGCGCAGGGTTCCGTCACCCGCCAGCGCATCAGCGAAAACGCCATCCCCGTTCCGCCGGGCTCGGGCGGGAACAACGGTGGGTCGTTCGGCCTGCCTGGCTCCGAATTCACCACGTTCCGCGTCGGCTTCGACGCGAGCTGGGAAATCGACCTGTTCGGCAAGACCCGACGCTCGATCGAGGCGGCGCGCGATCGGACCGGCGAAGCGATCTGGAACCGTCGCGACATGCAAGTCAGCGTCGCCGCCGAAGTCGCGGACGCTTACTTGACACTGCGCACGCTGCAGCAGCGCATCGCCACCGCTGAAGCCGAGCTGGCCCGCCAGCAGCGCTTCGAGCGGCTCGTCGCCGCTCGAGTCCGCGGCGGTCTCGTCACCGGCCAGGACCTGGAGCAGCAGCGTTCCGAACGATTTACCGCGGCCGCCGCTCTCCCCGCCCTGCGAGCCCAGGCCGAAGTGCAAATCCACGCGCTCGGAGTGCTGACGGGCGAAACGCCTGAGGCGCTGATCGCGGAGCTTTCGCCATCCTCCGAAATGCCCCCTGGTCCGCCGGAGATTCCTGCAGGGCTTCCATCCGACCTGCTACGCCGCAGGCCTGACATCCGCGCCGCCGAGCGCGAGCTTGCGGCCTCCACCGCGGATATCGGAGTCGCCATTGCCGACTTGTACCCGCGCTTCTCGCTCACCGCCGCACCGGCGCTCGTCAGCACCGCGCTCGCAAGCCTGCTCGAATGGGGCAGCCGAA
>CBHTSV010000341.1:0-6098 GCA_966095215.1 uncultured Sphingomonas sp.
CGCTCTTCAACGGCACGACGACGATAATAGCGCTCGTTCGATTCCACTGGTTCCCCCGTCCACTAGAAGAACAGCGCCACATTCCGCACAAATTCTCTAAGAGAGAGTTAATATCCACAGGGGGCCGCCCTCTTTAGCCCACAATCGAGGTTCACAACGCCGATTGTCCCGGCCCGGCACACCGCTGTGCTTGGGAAGTGACAGTTTGGACCCATTCACGGATCATCGATGAAACATAACGATTCGCCGCTCGTTGGAGCGGGAAATATGGTTTCGAAGGAAGGCACCATGCTGAGCACCATCGAACGCCGTGGTCCGTTCAATCCGACCGCCCGCGGCTACCACGTGGTCTACCGCGAGGGCGAAGTGAATCACTGCCCCGGCTGCGGCCACACGCACTGGATCATCGGCCGTGTGTCAGCCGAATGCGCTTTTTGCTCGACCGCTCTCCCGTTGCGGGAAGCGCTGACCCAGGGACCCGCGCCTGCGCCGGTTTTCTGGAGCGGAGTGCGCCCGAGCTACGCCGACCTCGCAGCGTAAGATCGTCAAAATCCAAACGAATTTACGTTCCGCTAAGTGTTGGACGAGTGTATGCTCGCCGACATGAGGAAGATCGTTCTATTCGCCGCACTATTGACTGCGGCCGGCCCGGCGTTCGCCGGAGCCTCGAACTTCATGCTCGTGAACGGAACGGGCGGTGCGCTGAGCGGCCTTTCCATTCGCAGAGTGGGAACGGATGACTGGAAGCCGCTGGCGCAAGGCGCCGGCGGTTCGGTTCAGTTCAGCGATCCCGATTGCGCATTCGACATCCGCGCGACCGTCGGCGGCTCGCCCGTCACCTGGGACGGGGTCAATCTGTGCGGCGTGAAAAGCGTGACGCTGAAGCGTGACGCCGCGGCTGGAGCCTGGGTCGACTACGACTGAGCTCCTGGTGCCGGCGCACCGGCGCTGAATAAGGACCGAATGCTGCCGCGGGCGAACGCGGCTTGACCGAATCGAGCAGCTTGGCTCCCGCGAGGAAAACGACGCCCGTGCAGGCGAGGGCGAGCAACCATCCGCCCCATCCCGGATATGTTTCGAGATAATGGCGGCCGCGTTCCACGGCTCCGAGGGCGATTGCATAGATCACCAGCCACGCTTCGAAGCGCGTTTTGATGACAAAGAGCCTGCCGATCTTCCTGACCATGTGATTCATTAACGCCTGAACGTTCGGGCGGCAGTTTTGCGCCGTTCATTTGCTAATGGACAGGGTTAAAGTGACGGTAACACTTGGGCCGACGTCCCAGATGGGGACTCGCGGCCTCAGGCGAGCTCGGTCAGGCCAAGCGTTTCGAGCAGCGCCGCCCGGGCTTGTTCAACATCCGCGATGAGCGCTGGATTCTGCACGTCGGCATTGTCGATCTCGACCGGCCAGTGGGTGCGCACGGTCTCCGCGATCGCATCGAGCTTCGCCTCATCCACGAGGAACCGGGAATCGACTGTCGCCGGATCGGCGACGACGCGGAGCCGGAGACAGGCAGGTCCGCCGCCGTTCGCCATCGACTGACGAACGTCGACGATCTCGACGCGGCGGATCGGGCCGTTGCCGGCGATGTGCCGCTCGATCCAGCGCCATACGGCGGGGGCCTCGCGGCATTCGGTCGGAGCGACGAGCGTCGTCTGCCTGTCCGGTGGGGTGACCAGCTGGCCGTTGAACAGATAGGATCGGACGGCATCTCCGAGCGGAACCTCGGCTTCCGCGACTTCGACATATTCGAAACCCGGCACCAGGAGATCCAGCTGCGCGATTAGGCTTTCCTTGTCGGCGAAGGCCTTCTCGTGGGCGAACAAGACGCGCTCATTCGCGACCGCGACCACGTCATTGTGGAAGGCGCCCGCAGCAATCGCTTCTTCCGACTGCTGCGCGAAGACGGTGCGCGCCGGATCGAGCCTGTGGCGGCGCGCGATCGCCTTGCATGCTTCGATATGCTGCCGCGCCGGAAAAGACCCGCCGGACACACCGTAGACAAAGACCTCGACGCCGGCCTCGCCATGCGCGCCCGTGAGGCGCATATGGTTGGCAGCGCCCTCGTCGCCGAACGTCGGCGGCACGGGTCCGTGCACCTCGAAGTGGGCCCCGTTGCCGAACGCGAGCTTCAGCTGCGCCAGGGTGGCCGGCCATTCGTGGCTGCGGTGCGCCATCGTGCGCAGGTTCGCGACGGTCAGATGGCATTTGCCATCGGCCGTGTCCGCCGCGGGGGATACCGTCGCTGCATTGGCGGCCCACATCGCCGACGCGGACATGGCGTTCGCGGCCAGGACAGGGTCGGAATGATCGATGGTCGCGCCGAGCTCAGCGAGCCAGGCGCGGTCAGGTCGCGGGTGCGGGAGGAAAATTCCCTGCGCGAGGCCAAGCCCGAGATTGGCGCGCATCTTGTCGACGCCCTGAAGCGCGGCCGCGCGCGGCTGCGAGATCTGGCCGGCGTTCCGCTGCGACGCGAGGTTGCCGAGGCTCAGGCCCGCGTAATTGTGGCTCGGGCCGACGATCCCGTCGAAGTTGATCTCGACAAGCGCCATTATCTCGTGACCGCAAGCACCTCGTCGCCGATATCGACGCCGAGCAGTTCGGCCGCTTCACGGTCGATGCAAATGCCTTTCTTCGGCACCCGTTTGCCCGACGCGATGCAGGCGCGGAAGTCCTTGAGCCGCCCGGCGCCGACCAGCATCTTGGCTCGGCCGCCATCCGCGATCTCACATACGGTTTCCGCTGCGGACTCGCGGATCGTCCGAATCTCATCGGTATCCGCGGTTACCGTTGGACCGCCATCGAAGATGTCGATGTACCGTTCAAAATAGAAACCTTCCTGCTCGAGCATCTTCAGCGCCGCGCGTCCGGTCGGATGCGGCTGGCCGATCACGGCTTGCGCGGTTTCAGCGAGCAAGGCGACGTAGATCGGCGTCTTGGGCATCAGGTCCGCGATGAACCGTGTTCCATGGACGGCGTTGAACTCGTCGGCCTCGGGGAAGCTCATGCCGAAGAACCGGCCGGCGAGGCCATCCCAAAAGGGGCAGTTGCCCGTTTCGTCCATGACTCCGCGAAGCTCGGCCAGAGTCTGCTCGCCAAATCGCCCACGGTGGAGCTTCATGAACAGGTAGCGGCTGCGGGCGAGAAGGGCGCCCCAGCCTCCGGCGCGGGCCTGCGGGTGAAGGAACAGCCCGCCGACTTCAGACGAGCCTTCGAGGTCCGTCGTCAGCGTCAACAACTGGTTACGGAACGTCTTTCGAAGCTCCGGGCTCGTCTGGGTCAGCGTGCTCAGATGATAGGAATAGAAAGGCTGGATTACGCCAACCTGCCCGAACACCTGGCAGGTGCCGCGCACCGCGCCCTGCTTCGGGTCCTCGAGGACGAACATGTACATGTCGCCCTGCTGTTCGTCCTGCTCCCGCGAGAAGCTTTCGTCGGACCGGGCGAGCTTGCCGACCAGCGTCGCGCGGTCCGGTGGCAGGTTCGTGAACCCACCGCCCGTCAGTTTCGACATCTCGTAGATCGCGGCGAAATCGTCCGCGGTCGCCGGCCGTACCCGGAAGCTCATGCGGCCTCCGCGGCCAGCCGCAGGATGGTGAGCGCGGAGAGCGCCGCGCGCTCCTTCAGGCTGTCGACGATCAGAAACTCCTCCATGCTGTGGATCTTGCCGCCGCGAACGCCCATCGTGTCGACGACCGGCACTCCGCAGGCTGCGATATTGTTGCCGTCGCACACCCCGCCGGATGGTTGCCAGCCGATGGTCTGGCCCAGGTCGGCGCCGGCGGTCTTCACCAGCTCGAACAGGGCTTCGGCCTCGGGCGTGAGCGGCTTGGGCGGCCGGCCGAAACTCCCCTGCACCTCGATCCGCACCTCATGTCCGACGATGGTTTGCGCGACCGCGGAGTCGATCAGCTCCCTGGCGCGCTGCTCATCCTCCGGCGTCCGCGGCCGGAGATTGACTCGAAGGATCGCGAGATCCGGAACGACATTGCTGGGGCTGCCACCGTCAATTCGCGAGGGGTTCACGCTAAGCCCGGGATATTTGGCGGCCGCCAGCTTCAGCGCGAGGTCTGCAGCGGCGAGCAAGGCGTTGCGTCCGTCTTCCGGATTGCGGCCCGCATGTGCCGATCGGCCATGGACGACGAGCGCGAAATTGCCGCTTCCGGGCCGCGGTCCGGCGAGCGTTCCATCGGGAAGCGCTGCCGGCTCATAGGTGAGCGCCGCGCGCTTTCCCCTTGCTGTCTGCGCCAGCAGCGCGGCCGACGCCGGCGAACCGACTTCCTCGTCGCTGTTGATGACGACCTCGTACCCGATCCGGTCGGCGGCGGGGCTCGCCTCAATCGCTTTCAGCGCGGCGAGCATGACCGCGATTCCGCCTTTCATGTCCGCGACTCCGGGGCCGCCCAGCACGCCATCCTCGATCCAGCGCGTCTCCTGGAACGCGTGGTCGGCGCCGAACACCGTGTCCATGTGGCCCGTGAAAAGCAGCTGCACGGGCGCGGTCGGGCGGACCGTCAGATGTAGATGCCGCCCATGCCGCACCTGCACGGTGCGCCCTGTCGCATCGACGTTTTCCACAGGCGCGGGATTCTCGAGGCGCAACAACCCCGGCAACGCGGCGAAAGCGTCCGCGAGCAGGTCCGCCATGCGCTCCAGCCCGCCAAGGTTGCGCGATCCGCTGTTCACCGCCGCCCAGGCGAGCACCTGGTCGAGCATCGGCTCCGCGCCCGCGCGCTCGACCGTCTGACTTTCGATGGACGTCAATGCCCCCATGCCCCGGCTCCTAGCGAGGCCGCCGGAGGAAGGCCACACCGGCTATTGCGAGTGTCAGGCAGGCATTCGGGACCGGCCTCGCCACGCCGCGACTGCAAATCCCACGACCGCGATGATTCCGAGCGCGATCAGGACGCGCAGGAACTCGCCGCTCGCAAGCCAGTAGAAAATGGCGGCGACCACCGCCGACGCGGGAATTGTGATCAGCCACGCGATGCCCACGTTGCGCGCAATTCCCCAGCGGACGGCTGACGCACGCCGCGCCGCGCCGGCGCCGATCACGCAGCCGGTGATGGTGTGCGTCGTCGACACCGGAATTCCGAGATAGGACGCGGCGAACAACATCACCGAGCCCCCGGCGGACGCGCTGAACCCCTGGTGCTGGTTGAGCTTGGTGATCCGGGTCCCCATCGTCTCGATGATCCGCCATCCGCCGGTCAGCGTGCCGAGACCGATCGCGACGTAGCAACTCAGGGCGACCCAATGCGGAACCGCGAACTTCCCATGCAGATATCCGGTCGAATAGAGCAGCACCGTTATCACGCCCATGGTCTTCTGGGCGTCATTGAGGCCATGACCGAGCGAATAGGCGCCGGCGGAGACCAGGTGCAGGCCGCGGAAAGTCCGCTCGGCGCCGCTCGCGCTCGCGCGAACTCCGAGCCAGCTCGTCACGAGCATGATCAGCATGGTGAGCAAGAGGCCGAGCGTGGGCGACAGGACAATCGCGATCAGGGTCTTGTTGAGACCGTTCCACTGGATCGACCCGAGTCCGGCGTGGGCGAGGCCCGCACCGACGATCCCGCCGACGAGCGCGTGGCTGGAGGATGAAGGGATACCCTTCATCCACGTGACCACGTTCCAGAACATCGCTCCGACCAGCGCGCCGAAGACGACCGCCGGCGTGATCAGATCCTTGTCAATCAACCCTTTGCCGATCGTGTCGGCGACCTTGTGAAGCTGCGGCCACTGAAGCGCAAGAAAGTAGGCGCCGAAGTTGAAGAAGGCCGCGAATGCCACGGCGGCCACCGGACTGATCAGCCGTGTTCCGACGACCGTGGCGATCGAATTGGCCGCATCATGAAGCCCGTTCAGGAAGTCGAACGCGAGCGCGACGACGATCAGGCCGATGAGCAGCGGAAGGGCGAGTTCGTGCATGCGCTCAGGCGTGGTCGATCACGATGCCGTCGATTTCGTTCGCGACGTCCTCGAACGCGTCCGTCACCCTCTCCAGATTCTTGAACACTTCACGCGCGACGGCGAACTGCAACGGGTCTGTGCGGGCCGTCTGGAAGGCCCGCTTGAGGCCCAAAGCATGAATTTC
>CBHTSV010000342.1:0-2215 GCA_966095215.1 uncultured Sphingomonas sp.
CCGGCGGCAAGGGCGAGAAGGTCTGGTTGGTCGCAGCCCATGAGGGTGCCGCGGAAAGCGCGAGTAAGCTCGCACCCTGCGCGGAGGTCATCGTCGAGAAGTTCGGCGACATCTGGCTGCGCGATACCGGTCCGATAATCCTCGGCGGGGACAAGGACCGGCGGGCGCAAGGCTTCGGCTTCAACGGCTGGGGCGGCAAGTACGACCTCGAGGGCGATCAGGACATTGGCGAGCGGCTCGCGAACCGCGCCGCGCTCGCGTTCGCGAAGGCCGGTTGGGTGCTCGAAGGCGGAGCGATCGACCATGACGGCTCGGGCTGCGTCATTACGACCGAGCAGTGCCTGCTCAACCCCAACCGCAACAATCTGACGCGGCAGGAGGTGGAGGAACGACTGCTCGACGATCTCGGTTTCGAGCGTGTGGTCTGGCTCGGCTCGGGCCTCCTCAACGACCATACCGATGGCCATGTCGACAATCTCGCGCGGTTCGTCGCGCCGGGCCGGGTCGCAATTCCCATGGCCGCGAAGGACGATCCGAACGAGGCCGTCTACAAGGACGCCGCACGGCGGCTCCGGGACGCGAAACTCGATATCGTCAGCCTGCCCTCCCCCGGGCGCATCACGGACGAGGACGGCGACGTGATTCCCGCCAGCTATATGAACTTCTACATCGGCAATGCCGCCGTCGTCGTTCCGCAATATGGTACGCCGAACGACAAGGCCGCCGTCAATGTTGTCCAGGCGCTGTTCCCCGGTCGCGTCGCGATCGGCCTCAGGGCCGACCACATCCTGACGGGTGGCGGAAGCTTCCATTGCATCAGCCAGCAGGTGCCTGCCTGATCAGCCGAGCAGCAGATCGGCAAGGATCGCAGCTGCAATGGCAAGAAAGATCGCGCCAACCGTCCGATTGAGCCATTTGCGTGTGGCGCTTCGGGTCATCGCCCGTGCCAGCCCGTTGCCTGCGAGAATGTACACCGCGCCGAGCGCCACATCGATGGCCATCGCTACAACCGCCAGCAATGCCAGTTGCGGCACGACGGGGCTTCTCGTGTCCACGAAGGGCGGCAGCAGCGCGACAATGTAGATCAGCGACTTGGGATTGCTCATCGCGACGAGGATTCCATCGCGGAAGGCATTGGAGGAGGGCTTCTGCGACCGCGCCTCACTCTCGCCCTCACTTCCTGCGGAGCGCAACGCGCTGACGCCGAGCCAGACGAGATAAGAAGCGCCAGCGAAGGCCATCACGTGCAAGGCGATAGGAAACGCCGCAGCCAATGCGCCAAGCCCGAGCGCCGCCAGCAGCCACCACCAGACGTAGCCGAACTGGACCCCCGCGAGCGCCGCTGCCCCGGAGCGGCCGCTGCGCCAGATCGTTTGGCCCATGACGAACAGCATCGAAGGGCCCGGCACCAGGCTCGCGGCTCCCGACATCAGCGCGAAGGCGGCGAGCTTCTCCGGTGCGATCATCGGCCCCACCCTGACGTTCGGACCGCCTTCTCGCAATAACGGGCGCGACTGATTACATGCGCCGCCATGACCAAGCTCACCGTCGCCGCCCTTCAGCTCGCCTTCGTCGACGACACGGTCGCGAACATCCGCGCCGTCAGCGAGCTCGTGCGCGAGGCTGCTTCGAACGGCGCAGAGGTCGTTCTCCCGCCTGAGCTGTTCGAAGGCCCCTATTTCTGCCGCGTCGAGGACGAGAGCCTGTTCGCCAACGCCCGCCCGGCAGCGGAGCACCCGTCAGTCATCGCGATGCAGGAGCTGGCGAAGGAGCTGAAGATCTGGATCCCGACCAGCTTCTTCGAGGCGGACGGGCCGCACCACTATAATTCGCTCGCGATGATCGGGCCGGACGGCAAGATCGCCGGAATCTACCGCAAGAGCCACATCCCCGACGGACCGGGCTACGAGGAGAAATTCTATTTCCGCCCCGGCAACACCGGCTTCAAGGTCTGGGAAGGCCCGCACATGTCGACTCTGGGCGTCGGCGTCTGCTGGGACCAATGGTACCCGGAGACCGCCCGCGCGATGATCGGCCACGCGGTGTCGAACGTCGTGCCGGTGGTCGCCGCCAACCGCATCGGCATCGAGCACGGCCAGCGCTTCTACGGCCACAGCTTCATCTGCGACGAGCGCGGCGACATGCTCGCCGAGTTCGGGGCGGAGGAGACGGGAGCCTTGATCGCGACGCTCGATCTCGCGCAGGCCAAGAAGCA
>CBHTSV010000343.1:0-6653 GCA_966095215.1 uncultured Sphingomonas sp.
TCGAGGATGCTGCCCAAGCCTTCTCCGGGAAACCGAAAGCGGAAGCCAAGCCGTCGAGCAGCGAGGTCGATGAGTTGAAGGCCGAGCTCGCCGCCCTTCAGGCCAAGGTCGACAAGCTGAGCCGCTGACGATCATGCGCCGAATGATTGCTGCAGCGCTCGCGCTGACCGCCGCTCCTTCGCTTTACGCCCAGACGCCCGCCCCTGACCTCAGCACCGCCACACCCGTTGCCGGCGATTGGTCATTCGCCCAAACGACTGATGGCAGCGAAGCCACGTTCGGCACGGCATCATCGCTTCCGCAGCTCACGATCCATTGCACGAAGGCGACGCGTCGCATCACGATCTGGCGTCCCGCAAGCGCCGCCGCGCCGTTCCTCAACGTCTGGACGAGCACGCAGTCGCGGCAGCTCCCCGCAAGCTTCAATCCCGCGACCGGGCGCATCAGCGCCGATCTCCCGGCGTTCGACACATTGTTCGATGGAATTGCATTCAGCCGCGGGCGGTTCGGCGTTGCGGTGTCGAACGCCCCCGCGCTCATCGTCCCGGCCTGGGCAGAGCCTGCGCGTGTGATCGAGGATTGCCGCGCCTGAGCTTTGCTGCTGCTGCGGAAGGCAAAGAAGATTGCCGAATGTTCACCGCATTACAAGTCTTGCGTTGAACGGCGAGAAGACTCATCTTTCCTTTGGCTTCAACGCAGCGAAAGGAGGTGATCCGATGTCTCATGGTTCAGCAGGGAGGTCGGAAAGGGGTGTTCGTAGGCCCTAAAAGCTGACGGACGGCCACATCTCCGGCCGCTGACCATGTCGAAGGGCATCGTCGCTGACGCGGCGGTGCCCTTTACATATCAGACTCCGCAGATTCCCCGCTTCATTTTGGAACCGTTACAGCGGTAAAGTGTCTTTCATCGCGACGCAGGGAGAGCAGCCATGGCCAAATCGCCGAGAAGAACAACTTCCAGGTCGTCTTCATCGAAAAGGTCTTCATCGAGATCGTCAAAATCCTCGTCGAGCACCAAGGACATCACCGACAAGATCAAGAATGCCGCGATGAGCAAGGAAATGCTCGCCGCGGGTCTGGCCGCCGCAGCGGCGGCAATCAGCGCGAGTCCAAAGGCGCGCCGCGCGATCCGCGACGCAGGCCTCGACGCTGCGGATACCGCGTCGCAGGCGGCCGCCAACGTCGCCGCAAGCGCGACCAAGCTAGGTTCCCTCATCGCGGAAGCCGTTGCCGAGGCGGCGCAGCGCGTGATGACCGGCAAATGGTCGATGGAAGGCGAGGCCAGCGCGAGCTCCGCCGGCTCCTCATCGTCGTCGCGCAGCGCTGGCGCTCGCAAGTCAACCGCGCGCAAGAGCACCGCTCGGAAGACGACGGCGCGCAAGTCGACTGCTCGAAAGAGCACCGCGCGCAAAAGCACTGCAGCGAAAAAGCCTGCTGCAAGCCGCGCGAAATCGTCGGGTGCGAGCCCAAGCAGATCGTCGTCGACGCGCTCGAGCAGTGGAGCGAAGAAGCCGCGCCGTTCGACCGCGCGCCGTTCGACATCGCGATCGCGCAGCACGAGCGGCCGCGGAAGCAGGGGCGGTGGCGGAACGAGTGGAGGCGACGGAGCGGGCGGGAACGCCTAGGCCGCGCGATCCTCGAACTGCAGGCGCGCAAGCCGCGCGTAGAGGCCGCCTCGGCGCGTAAGCGTCGAGTGCGTGCCTTCCTCGACGATCTGACCGCCGTCCATTACCACGATGCGATCGGCGGCGCGCACGGTCGCGAGGCGATGCGCGATCACGATCGTCGTTCGGTCAGCCATCAATCGGTCGAGCGCGTCCTGCACCAGGCGCTCGCTTTCGGCATCGAGCGCCGACGTCGCCTCGTCGAGCAGGAGCAAAGGCGCGTCGCGAAGAAGCGCGCGCGCAATCGCAATCCGCTGGCGCTGTCCGCCTGACAGCCGAGCGCCGCCTTCGCCCATGAACGTGTCAAGGCCTTCCGGCAGCGCGCGCAGGAACTCTTCCGCGTTGGCGTCGCGAGCCGCCTGCCACAGCTCGTCTTCGCTCGCGTCCCAGTTTCCATAGCGAAGATTGTCGCGCGCGCTCGCGGCGAACATCACCGTTTCCTGGGGCACCATTGCGATGCGCTGGCGGATGTCGGCTGGGTCGGCGTCACGCAGGTCCACGCCGTCGAGCAGCACGCGCCCGCTCTGCGGATCGTAGAAGCGCTCCGCCAGCTGGAAGATGGTTGTTTTCCCCGCGCCCGACGGGCCTACGACGGCGAGCCGTTCGCGCGGTTTCACGCGCAGGCTGAAATCGTTGAGCGCCGAGGTCTCGCGCCTCGTTGGATAATGGAAGGTGACGTTCTCGAATTCGAGCTCACCGCGGCCCGGTTCCGGCAATCGATCGGGATCGGCCGGTGCACGGATCTCCGGCTCGGCGTCGAGCAGTTCGGACAAGCGCTCGGACGCGCCGGCGGCGCGCAGCAGGTCGCCATAGACTTCCGAAAGATTGCCGAAAGCGCCGGCGAGCAAGCCGCCGTAGAGCACGAATGCAGCGATGGTGCCCCCCGTCATCCGGCCTCCGGCGACCTCCGTCGCGCCTTGCCAGATAACCATCGTAATCGCGCCGAAGATGAGGAAAATCACAATCGCCGTCATGATCGCGCGGATCAGGATGCGCCGTTTTGCCGTCGCAAAGACTCGGCCCACTGCATCGGCGAAGCGGCTTGCCTCACGTCCCTGCTGGTTGAATGCCTGGACGATCTTCATCGCGGCGAGGACTTCGCTGGTGACGGTGCCGACGTCGGCGATGCGGTCCTGACTGCGCGTTGAGATCGCCCGCACGCGGCGGCCGAGGACAGCGATTGGAACCACGACTAGCAACGCCCCGACGAGGATCAGGGCGGCGAGCTTCGGAGCAAGCGCGAAGAGGATCACCACGCACGCCACGCCGAGGATTGTGTTCCGTAGCGCGACCGAGACCGTGGTCCCGACGACCTGCTCGATAATCGTCGTATCGACGGTAATGCGCGATGTGATCTCCGCCGGCCGGTTCTCCTCGAAGAAGCCGGGCGAGAGGCGCAGCAGGTTGCGGTGAACGGCAAGCCGGATGTCGGCGACGGTGCGCTCGCCCAGCCAGGAGACGAAATAGAAGCGGACGGCCGTCGCCAGCGCCATCACTCCGACGAGCAGCAGCAGATATTCGAACCAGCGCGCGATGTCGCGGCTATTGCCGCCCGAGGCGAATCCTTTGTCGATGATCAGCTTGAAGGCGTAAGGCACGCCCGATGTCGCGCCGGCGGCCAGCAGCAGGGCTAAGGCCGCAACGGCGATATGGCCGGGGTAACGCAGGGCGAAACCCCAGACCATTCGAAGATCCTTGACCGAACGGCCCTTCGGACGCGCTGCTGGGGAAGTGGCCATTGCTGTCCCGCTCTCACGGCCTCAAATGCTTGTCAAACGCCGTGGCGATCGTGCCAAAGCGGGACGTGAGTAATTCATCCTCGACTTTCCCAGCTAGTTAACCGATTTTAACTGCTTGCGCAGACGCGAGTCGCGTGAAGGACAGGTGTGCCCTGCTTCTGCGCGGGAATTCAGCAAGGGGGCTGGGTGTCGGGAACTGACATCTTTCTGTCTTACGCACGTATCGACCGTGCTGCCGCGCGCATGTTCGCGGAAGCCTTCGCCGACGAAGGCTTCAGCGTGTGGTGGGACGCGTCGCTGCACTCCGGCGAGACGTTCGATGAGGTTATCGAGCAACGGCTCCGGGAATCGAAAGCCGTCGTGGTGTTGTGGTCACCGCGGTCGGTCGCTTCGCGCTGGGTGCGTGCCGAGGCGACGCAGGCCGACCGGCGAAACAAGCTTGCGCCGGCGATCATCGAGCCTTGTGACCGGCCGATCATCTTCGAGCTGACGCATGCGGCCGATCTCTGCGAATGGACCGGTGACATCACCGACGTGCACTGGCGGATGTTTGTCGAGGACCTGCGCCGGCTGATCGAGCGCGAGCAGGAAGCTCCTGCGCCGGCCCATGCACCAGCAAAGACGCAGCCCGCACCGGCAGCGAGCAGGCAGCCGCTGCGTCCGGGAAGCGACGAGGTGATTTTCGCTGCGAAGCCGCATCGCGGGACACCAGCGCAGCAGCCGCACGTTAGCGAAGCGCGCGCGGACGCTCCGGCTGAAAGCGATGCGAGTGCCGAAGTCCATTGCCTGGAGCTTCAAAACGATGAGCTCGGCGAAGACCTGTTCGTCATTGATTCGTCCGGCGTGAAGATCGGACGAGTGCCGCCGGCCGACGTCGTGCTTTCGCACAAGAGCGTCTCGCGCGAGCATTGCAGCGTCGGAATCGCCAATGACGAGCTGCTGGTCACCGACCTGAACTCTACCAATGGAACCTACGTCGATGGCGAGCGCATCGGGCGGTCGACCATACTGCCGGTTGGGGCGGAGCTCCGCCTCGGCCAGGTCACGCTGAGGCACACCATCCGCAGCCGCGACGAAGCGGCGTGGCAAAAGGAAGCCGGCCACGGAGGAGGACTGCAGGCGGGGCGTTTCGCGGCCGCGCGCTGACCCGCACGCCTGCAAGAAAGACGTGTCTGCCGCCTCTGCTCCCAAACCGATCATCCTCAATGTCGGAATCACAGGCCATCGCGCAGCGGCGCTGACCGCGCCGCTGGTGCAATCGCTGGAGCCGGTCGTCGACGAGGTCCTCCGCCAGCTGCGCGAGGCCGTGCTGATAATCCAGGAGGCAGAGGACGAGTTCTGCAGCATCACGCCAGCCCAGCTGCGCCTGCACACGGGGCTCGCGACCGGGGCAGACCAGATCGCCGCGAGGAGCGCCCGCTCGAGCGGCTATCTGGTCCGTGCGCTCCTTCCCTTCGATCCTGACGAATATCGGAACGATTTCGAGTTCGGCGACGAGCTCGACGAGTTCGACCGCGAGCTGGAAGCCGCTGACGAGATTGTCGCGCTGCCGGGCGACCGCGCTGACGCCGAAGGCGCTTATGTCCTGGTCGGCGAATCACTCGTCGAGGCAGCCGACATCCTGATTGCGATCTGGGACGGACAGGAAGGTCGTGGGCGCGGTGGGACCGCGCACGTTGTCGAGCTTGCGCTGCGAAGCTCGGTTCCGGTCATCCACATCGACATCAACCGAGGCGCGGACGACCTACAGATGCGGGCGCTCTTTGGGGGCGATGTGACCGGCTCGCTGACGGACCCGGATTCATATCGCGGACTGCTCCGCGGCGCGCTGCGATTGAGTCCTTTGGCCGCGGTCCATGTCAGGCCGGCCGTGGAGTCGTCAGCCACTCCCGATTGAGCACTGGGACTGCTAGGGCGTCTGCTTCGCCAGGAACTGGACGTAGGCGCGGGTCTGCTTCGCCTGGGCGATCAGACGGTCGGCCTCCCTCTCGGAGTTGATGCCCCGTATCGAATCCCTGAGGGTCTTCAAGTTCGCGTCATAGCTCCTCGCGAGGGCCGCGTTCTGCGGATTGCCCGAACGCATGACCTTTTTCGCCATGCCGCGCGCGTCATCAACGATCGAATAGAATTGCGATAGCTTGGCCGATGGTACGCCGGCGCCGCTGCTGCCTGCGCTCACGGTGTTGGTTTCGGCAACCGCTGTCGTGGTCTTGCCGTTCTTCTGCCCGGCCGCGGTCTGCGCCTTGGCTTGCTGCGCGGCCTTCGCTTGCGCCTTCTGAATCGCGGCGAGGCGCGCTTCGGCGGCAGCGGCTTTCGCCTGCTCCTTGCGAAGGGCGTCCGCTCCGGCCGTGTCCGGCGCCGCCTGCTGCGTCGCGTCGGTCGCGACGGCGTTCTGATCCCCCGCGGCGACTGCATTCGCGTCGACGGTCGGCATTGCGCCTTCGACGTTGATGATTGAGCCGGGCGCCACTCCAGGCGGTGTTTCGGATGAGACGGCCGGCTTCGAACCGCCGCCGCGCATCATGAACGCGCCGCCGCCGACGACGGCGAGCACGCCGACCGCAGCAGCCGCCATCAGGGCGGGGCTGGGCTTCTTGGCCCCTTGCTTCCTCGGCCCGTGCGCTTCAGCCGCAGCCTTGCGGCCGCGCTTCTTGGGGGAAGCGGGGGTTTCGGCTTCCGCTTCTGTTGTCGCGGACGGTTCCGTGCCCGCGAGGGCCGCGGCCGCGGCGACCGCCTCCTTTTCGGAAGCCATCTTTTTCCGCGAACCGGTCGTATCCTCTCCGACGCGCTTGAACTTGGCCTGCTTCGTATCGGTGGGAACGCCGGTTTCAACCGGCGCCTTGAGATCCACGTCGGGCGCGGGCGCGACGGGCACGATTTCTTCGGCCTCGACCTGGGTCGAATAGAAGCGGGTCGCGTCTTCGTCCTCGCCTGCGTCGGTCGACTCGCCGGCATCCTTGCCGAACATCGCCAGCCACTCGGGAATGGATTGCGGACGCTCGGCCGGCTTGACAGTCATGGCCGCGTCGATCCCGGCGAGGAACTTCTTCGTGTAGCCCGGCCATTTTCCCCCGGAGAGCGGCTTGCCGAGACCGGCGTGGAGGCGCTCGAGCACTTCCGGCGGCTTCTCGCCAGTCACGCACTCGTACATGACCACGCCTAGGGCATAGACGTCGGTCCACGGCCCCTGGTCGTAGGTTTTCACATATTGCTCGATCGCCGCGTAAGGCGGCGTGTGGAACGTCACCTTG
>CBHTSV010000344.1:0-5481 GCA_966095215.1 uncultured Sphingomonas sp.
CAGCTCGTCGCGATGGAAGGGCTTGGTCACATAATCGTCGGCCCCGAAGCCGAGCGCTCGAACCTTCGAATCCATTTCGCAGATGCCCGACAGGATCAGCACCGGCGTCGAAACCTTCGCGGTGCGGAGCTTCTTCAGCACGTCGTAGCCGTGCATGTCCGGCAGGTTCAGGTCGAGCAGGATGATGTCGTAGTCGTAGAGTTTGCCGAGATCGAGGCCCTCTTCGCCTAGATCGGTCGTGTAGACGTTGAAGCCTTCGGTGCCGAGCATCAGCTCGATGCTCTTGGCCGTTGTAGGCTCGTCTTCGATCAGCAGCACACGCATCGCGGATCCCCCATTCCACGCCGAGAGCGTAAACCGCTCTTAACGGCCTTGAAGCCCGTATTAACCATTCGGGGTCTGCAGGCAAAAGGTTAATATTGTGTAACGCGTTGGATTCCCGCGATTCGTTGCAAGGGAGTCACAAAGGCGTCCACAGTATATCCACCGCGGCCATGGCTTGTGCTGTCTTCCAGGCGCTTCCAATAGCATCCGATGCTCCTCTCCGACCGCATCCTGTTCATCGACGCGGAGGCGATCGTCATCGACAAGCCGGCGGGGCTTCCGGTGGACGAGCCGCGTCGCGGCGGGGAGGCGATCATGTCCAGGCTGGATGAGCTCAAATGCGGTTTCAAGCGGCCGCCGACGCCCATGCACCGGCTCGACACGGACACCAGCGGCTGCCTGCTGCTCGCGCGCACGCCCAAGGCTCGCGCGGCGTTCCAGAAAATGTTCGAGGCGCGGCGGATCGAAAAACATTATCTTGCGGTCGTGGCCGCCGAAATCGCGGAGGAGCAGGGCGTCATCGAGGTCCCGCTCGCGAAGAAGTCGAGCGCGGAGGCGGGATGGAAGATGGTCGGCGATCCGCATGGTCTCACTGCGAAAACGCTCTGGAGGCGCATTTTTGTGCGCGACGGCTCCACTTTGGTCGAGTTTTGTCCGGTGACGGGACGCACGCACCAGATCCGCGCACACGCACGCGAGGCATTCGGGAGGGGGATCCTCGGCGATCGGGTCTATGGCCTTCCGGGTGGACCGATGCTGCTGCACGCTTCGCGGCTGGTCGTGCCGCGGGAGGGCAGGCCGACGATCGATGTGACCGCGCCGCTTCCCGGCTATTTCGGGGACTGGGCAGATGCGGCCTGAGGACGTGCATCTGCCGGAAGAAGCGCTGAGCGAAACCTTCCTCGCGGCGACCGGCCCGGGTGGGCAGAACGTCAACAAGGTCGCGACCGCGGTCCAGCTCCGTGTCGACCTGTTCCGGCTGGGGCTGCATCCTGACGCTTACGAGCGCCTCAAGCGCATCGCGGGAAGCCGCGTCACCGGCGCGGGTGAGTTGCTGATCACCGCGCGCCGCTTCCGCACGCAGGAGGCGAACCGCGCCGATGCGCGGCGCAGGCTGGCGGAGATGATTGCTCAGGCCCATATGGTACAGCCGAAGCGCAAGCCAACGCGGCCGAGCCGGGCTGCGAAAGCCCAGCGCGTCGAGCGAAAACGACAGCGCAGCGCCATCAAGCAGGCGCGCGGAAAGGTGGAATTCGACTAATGTACGACTTCAGGATTGCCGCCGCGGAGAAGAAGGCGATGTATCGCGACCTGGCTTTCGCCGTTGAGGCGCTGACAGAAGCGGAGACGGACGCTGTCGCAAACATGGCCAATGCCGCCGCGGTCATTTTCGAGACGGTGCCCGAGGTGAACTGGGTCGGGTTTTATCGCAATCTCGGAAGCGAGCTGGTGCTGGGGCCGTTCCAGGGGAAGCCGGCATGCATCCGGATCAAGTTCGGCGAGGGCGTCTGCGGAGTCGCCGCGGCGACGAAGCAGGTCCAGCGCGTCGAGGACGTCCACGCCTTTCCCGGCCACATCGCCTGCGACAGCGCGTCCAATAGCGAGATCGTTCTGCCGCTCATCCGCGACGGCGAGCTGATCGGGGTACTGGATATCGACAGTCCGAAGTTCGCACGCTTCACGGAAGAGGATGAAGCCGGCCTTAGACCGATCGCCGAGATCCTTTCGCGCGTTCTCTAACTCAACTGCTCGAGCCGCTCGTCGCTGAGCGAACCGGGAATCAGCATTACCGGGCAGGGGAGCTTCCCGGCGTCGCTTCCGCAGAAATTGGCGACCAGCGGCCCCGGGTTGCCGCTCGGAGCGGCGCCCAGCACCAGCGCCGCGACTTCCTCGCGCGTGCCGATATAGTCGCGCACGCTCCGCACCGGCTCGCCCTGGCGGACGATCACGTTGGCCTCGACTCCGGCTTCGTCGAGGATCTCCCCGACGGCGGCGCTGACGATGCCTTCGATGCGTAGTCGCTGCTCCTCCTCGATCGCGGCCTGCACCCCGCCGAACTGCACGAAATCCTGCGGCTCGACGATTCCGAGCACCTCGATGCGGCCGCTGGTCTTGGCGGCGCGGCGGGCGGCGAAGCGCAGCGCCACGCGCGCCTCGGGGCTGTCGTCGATCACGACGAGATAGGTGCGTTTGGCTTCGTCGGCCCCCATTTCGTGGCAATTGCTGCGTTAAACCACGTTCAAACGCAAGCGGCGGACTAGACTATTCGGCGCGCCCTTGACCTAAATGGCCGCAAAGGCTTTGAGCCGCGCGAGCCCTTTCTGACGGACGCGCCGATGCCCATCGAACTCAAGATGCCCGCACTCTCCCCAACGATGGAGGAGGGAACGCTCGCCAAGTGGCTGGTCAAGGAAGGCGATGACGTCAACTCGGGCGACATCCTGGCCGAGATCGAGACGGACAAGGCGACGATGGAGTTCGAGGCGGTCGACGAAGGCAAGATCGCCAAGATCCTGGTGCCCGAGGGGACGGACGGGGTGAAGGTCGGTGCGCCGATCGCGATTCTCGCGGGTGAGGGCGAAGACGCGTCGAAAGCTGCAGGCGGGGCGCCGAAGGCGGACACAGCTGCGCCTGCTCCGCCGAAGACCGCAACCGAACCGAAGGCCGACGCCACTCCGAAAAGCGCTCCGCCGCCTCAGGCGCCGGTCGAGACTCCGGCCGCTCCGCCGCAGCCTGCCGCGCCGGCACCGTCTCGGGCGGAAGGGGAGCGCGTCAAGGCTTCGCCGCTCGCCCGGCGGCTTGCGCAGGCGCAGAACATCGATCTTTCCACGCTTCAGGGCTCAGGTCCTGGCGGACGCATCGTCCGCGCTGACATCGACGCCGCCGTCGGAAAAGCTCCTGCCACGGCACCGGCTGCTGCTCCTGCAGCGGCGCCGGCGCATGTCGTCACTCCAGGGCCGTTCGAGACGGAAATCCCGCACGAAGCGGTCAAGCTCAGCAATGTCCGCAAGACGATCGCTCGCCGCCTGACCGAGGCCTGGCAGCAGATCCCGCACATCTACCTCACCGTCGACGTCCAGCTCGACGCGCTGCTGAAGCTCCGCGCCGACCTCAACAAGGGACTCGAGAGCCGCGGCGTCAAGCTCAGCGTCAACGACCTCATGATCAAGGCGCTTGCCCTGGCGCTGATCGAGGTCCCGGAATGCAATGTCAGCTTCGCCGGCGACCAGCTGTTCAAATACCACCGCGCGGACATTTCGGTCGCGGTGTCGATTCCCGGCGGGCTGATCACGCCGATCATTTTCGGCGCCGACACAAAGAGCGTGTCCACCATCGCCAGCGAAATCCACGACCTCGCCGAGAGGGCGCGCGACGGCAAGCTCCAGCCGCACGAATATCAGGGCGGCACGGCAAGCCTTTCCAACATGGGCATGTACGGCATCAAGCAGTTCGACGCGGTGATCAATCCGCCGCAGGGCATGATCATGGCGATCGGCGCGGGCGAGAAGCGGCCTTATGTCATCAATGACTCGCTGCAGACCGCGACGGTGATGAGCGCGACCGGCGCGTTCGACCATCGCGCGATCGACGGCGCCGAGGGCGCGAAGCTGATGCAGGCTTTCAAGCGGCTGCTCGAAAATCCGCTGGGGATGCTGGCTTGAGATGAAGCTGGTCACGGCCTTAGCGATCGGGGCGATCGCCGGCTTCATCCTGCCGATGCTCCTGGGTGGCTTCTACGGTGGCGCCTGGATGAAGTCGTTCGCGGCGTGGGGAACGGTTCGTCCGCTGGCCAACTCGCCCGCGCTTCTGTTCTCGATCCCGGTTTTCGCGATCGTGGGCCTCGGATTGTGGAAGTTCTTCAATTGGCACAACCGGTGAGCGCGCCGGCCCGCACGCCGCACATCCGAGTCACCGCCATGCCGGCCGACACCAATCCCTATGGCGGCGTCTTCGGCGGGTGGCTGATGGGCCAGATGGGGCTCGCCTGCGGGTCGTTCGTGTCGCGGCGGACGCGCGGCAAGGCTCTTCTCGTTGCGGCGGATGCGATCAAGTTTCCGGGTTCGATGGCCGTCGGCGACGAGCTCAGCGTCTATGTCGACGTGCTGAAGGAAGGGCGCACGTCGCTGCGTCTCAAGGCCGAAGCCATCGGGCGCCAGCGGGACAGCGAAAGGGAAACCGTCGTGGCGGAGGGCGAGTTCACCTTCGTCGCGCTCGACGAGGCCGGCAAGCCGCGCGCCATCTCCTCTCCCCTAGAGGGAGAGGGAGGGAGCCGCGAAGCGGCGGAAGGGTGAGGGCGTGACAGGCTACACTGGCGAGACGCTCGCGAAGGCGCAGCGACTGCGTCGCGAAATTACCGACGCGGAGCGCAAGCTTTGGTCTGCGTTGCGGAACCGTCAGCTCGACGGCGCCAAGTTCCGTCGCCAACAGCCGATCGGCCCGTACATTGCCGATTTCGTGTGTCAGGAACGGCGCCTCATCATTGAGGCTGACGGTGGCCAGCATGCCGAAAGCATCACTGATGATCTCCGAGCTGCCTTCTTGGAGAGCAAAGGCTATCGCGTGCTGCGTTTCTGGAACAGCGACGTCCTGAGTAATCTCGACGGCGTCGCACAGACTATCGCTGCGGCTCTCTCAACCCCTCACCCCGCGCGCGCTTCGCGCGAGTCGCCCTCTTCCTCGAGGGGAGAGGGATCCAGCGGAGCAACTCATGGCTGACCAATATGATGTGATCGTCCTCGGCTCGGGGCCTGGCGGCTATGTCGCCGCGATCCGCGCGGCGCAGCTCGGCCTCAAGACCGCGATAGTCGAACGCGAATTGCTTGGCGGAATCTGCCTCAACTGGGGTTGTATCCCGACCAAGGCGCTGCTGCGCTCGGCCGAGATCTATCACTATCTGCAGCACGCCGACGCGTATGGCCTCAGCGCCGACAAGACCGGGTTCGATCTTGGCAAGGTAGTGGCGCGCAGCCGCGCGGTCGCCAAGCAGCTCAATCAGGGCGTCACGCACCTGATGAAGAAGAACAAGATCAATGTGGTGATGGGCGAGGGCGCCCTCACCGCGAATGACAAGCTCTCGGTAAAGGGTGCTGACGGGAAGACGACGGACCTTCAGGCCAAGCACATCATCTTGGCCACCGGCGCGCGGGCTCGCGACCT
>CBHTSV010000345.1:0-2492 GCA_966095215.1 uncultured Sphingomonas sp.
CAGCGCCTGGCCGAACGGCGCGACCATGTCGACGCCGGGCTTGCCCTGTAGGTCCGCGGCGAGGCGATCGGCGCGGGGCCCTTCCGCCGCGAAAGTGACTAGGCCCGACTGCGCGATGAAGTCATCGCCGGTTCCCTGCGCGATCAGGTCGCCGTTGAAGATGTAAGCGATCTCGTGACAGCGCTCGGCTTCGTCCATGTAATGGGTTGAAACCAGCACGGTCAGGCCCTCGTCAGCGAGGCGATGGATTTCGTCCCAGAAGTCGCGCCGCGCCTGCGGGTCGACGCCTGCGGTGGGTTCGTCGAGAAGCAGCAGCCTGGGCTCATGCATGACGGCCGCGGCGAGCGCGAGGCGCTGCTTCCATCCGCCCGACAGCTGGCCCGCGAGCTGCTTGCGGCGCTTCGTCAGGCCGAGTTTTTCGAGAGTGTCATCGACCCGCTGAGAGACGCGATCGAGGCTGTAAACGCGGGCGATGAAGGCCAGGTTCTCCTCAATCGTCAGGTCTTCGTAGAGGGAGAAGCGCTGCGTCATGTAGCCAGTCTGGCGCTTGATCGCCGCCGCCTCGCGGGGAAATTCGAGGCCGAGTACCTGGCCCTCGCCGCTGTCGGGCGTCAGTAGTCCGCAGAGCATCCGGAGCGTGGTGGTCTTACCTGAGCCGTTAGGTCCGAGAAAGCCGGTGATATGGCCCTGCTCGACCTTGATCGAGATGTGGTTGACCGCCCTCACAGAGCCGAAAGTCTTGCTCAGGTCGTGAACGTCGATCGCGAGGGTCACGGGAGCGGCTCGACGTCGACGGGGAGACCTGGCTGCAGCCCGGCAGGCCGCTTGGGATAGGCCTCGACCATGAAGACGAGCCGTTCGCGGCTGTCGCGGCTGAAGATGATCGGCGGCGTGAATTCCGGCCGCGGACTGATGTAACGGATCGTCGCCGTGAGGTCCCGCGCGCAGCCGTCGCAGGTGAAGCGAACGTCGCGCCCGGTTCGGTAGCGCGAGACTTGCTGCGCCGGCACGAAGAAACGCACCTTAACCTTATTGTCGGGCAAGAGGCTGACGATCGGCTGGTTGGCCGAGACCCATTCTCCGCGCTGGTAGAACACGTCCTCAACGCGAGCGTCGGAAGGAGCGGTGGGCGAAAGCTGTCCGACGCGGATCTGCACCTCTCGCCGGCCGCCCTGCGCCTCCACTGCCTGTGCGCGCGAAGCTGCGACCTGGGCACGGCGCGAGTCGGCGGTCTTGCGGGCCGCGGTGACGCGGGCATTCGCTTCGCGGAGCGCCGCGCGAGCCGCATCGATGTCCTTGCCCGCAACTGCCGCGGTGTCGTCATGCTTCACCGAAAGCAGGCGCCGCAGATCGTCACGCGCCTTGTCAGCCTGCGCCGCGGCGGCGGCGACTTCGGCATCCGCCTGGCGGGCATTCGCCTCGGCAGATGCGATCTGCGTTCGGGCCGCCGCGACGTTCGCCTCTGCCTGCTCGCCCTGGGCCGATAGCGTCGCCGGATCGATCGTGAAGAGCTGCTGGCCGGCCGCAACGCGCGTGCCTTCGACGGCCGAAACCGAAGAGATGGTGCCGGCGACGGGCGAGGAGAGAAACAGGTTCTCGCCCTCGATGTAGCCGGAGAGGAAGTGCTCGCGCTTCGATCCGCCGAGCAGGAGCCAGGCCGCCACTCCCGCTGCGATCAGCAAGGCAACGATGATGAGCGGCCGAAAGCGGTTCATGGTTGCGCCCCTGCAGTTGCAAGTTCGGGCCAGCCGCCGCCCAGCGCCTTGAACAAGGCGACCGTGTCGCGTGCGAGCGCCCCCCTGGTCTCGGTCAATTGGTCCTCCAGCTTCAGGCGGCGCGCCTGCGCCTGCAGCACGTCGGAATAAGTGACGAGCCCGCCGCGGTAGCGCGTGCGGGCGATATCCTCGGCGCGGGATGCGGTGCGCAGCGCGTCCTGCAGGTCGGCGAGCTGGCGGCGGTCGCCGTCGCTTCGGCTGAGCGAATCCTCGACGTCCTGAAGCGCGGTCAGCACGGACTTGCGATAGGCGATCAGCGCCTGTTCCTGCCGCGCATTGGCGACCGCGATATTGCCGCGGGTGCGCCCGCCGTTGAGCAGGGGCCAATCGAGCGCTGCGCCGATACTGAAGCTTCGGCTGCCCCATTCGAGCAGGCTTGCGAGCGCGGTGCTGACGAGCGCCGGTGCGGCGGTGAGCGAGAAGCGCGGGTAGAGGTCGGCGACCGCGACCCCGATGTCGGCAGTCGAGCCGGCAAGCTCGCGTTCGGCGGCGCGAATGTCTGGCCTGCGGCGCAGCAGGTCGGATGGAAGCCCTGCGGGTATCGCTGGCGGGGCAGGGGGCATTGCGGCGGGCGGCGAAAGCTCCGCGATCAGCGCCTCGGGCGTTTCGCCGTTCAGCACTCCGAGCGCATGGATTTGCGCTTCGGCCTGGGCGCGCAGGGCGGGGAGAGCGGCGGCTGCGGTGGAGCGCTCTGACCGTTGCTGCTCCAGGTCCTGG
>CBHTSV010000346.1:0-1988 GCA_966095215.1 uncultured Sphingomonas sp.
AACCTCGGTGGTCGGGCTGGCGTCGAGCCCGCCGGTTACGATCTGCACGAACTCGTCGCGGTTGTAGGCGATTCCCCCGCCGGTCCCGCCGAGCGTGAAGCTCGGACGGATGATAGCCGGCAGCCCGACATGATCGAGTGCCGTCAAGGCGTCATCGAGACTGTGGGCGATCTCCGAGCGCGGGCTTTCGAGCCCGATCCGGTCCATCGCCTCGCGGAACTTCAGCCGGTCCTCGGCCTTCTCGATCGCCCGCGCATTGGCCCCGATCAGCTCGATCCCGAGCCGGTCCAGCGTTCCGTTGTTGTAGAGCGCCAGCGCCGTGTTCAGCGCCGTCTGCCCGCCCATGGTGGGAAGCAGCGCGTCGGGCCGCTCCTTCTCGCAGATCTTCGCCAGGATTTCCGGCGTAACGGTCTCGACATAGGTCGCGTCGGCAAGCTCGGGATCGGTCATGATCGTCGCCGGGTTCGAATTGACGACGATGACGCGATAACCTTCCGCCTTCAGCGCCTTCACCGCCTGCGAGCCGGAATAATCGAACTCCGCCGCCTGCCCGATGACGATGGGCCCGGCGCCGATGATCAGGATCGAATTTATATCGGTGCGCTTGGGCATCAGCTCTCTGGAAATTGGATGTTGTCGACGAAGACAGCCTTAAGCCCGTTGCGGCGTGCCCACTTGGCGACACAGACGCGCTGCTCGGCCGTCGGCTGCTGCCGGATCATCAGCAGCAGCTTTTTCTCGCTCTCGTCCTGGATCAGCTCGCCAAGCGCCAGCCCGCAGCCCGTCGCGACGGTGTTGAGCTGCGCCTCCGTATGCATCCGCGCCGGAGTGGCGCAGGCGGAGAGGGCAAGCACGGCACAGGCTGCGAAGAAGCCCCTCACCGCATCGCCCCCACGAACTTCTCGAAGAGGTAGAAACTGTCCTGCGGGCCCGGACTCGCCTCGGGGTGGTACTGCACGCTGAACGCCGGCCGGTCGGTGAGCTCGATCCCGCAATTGCTTCCGTCGAACAGCGATACATGCGTCTCGCGCACATTGTCGGGCATGCCTTCGCGCTCGACCGCGAAGCCGTGATTCATGCTCGTGATCTCGACCTGCCCGTCGGCGAGGCGCTTGACCGGATGGTTGGCCCCGCGGTGGCCCTGGAACATCTTGCTCGTCTTCCCGCCGACCGCGAGCGCCAGCATCTGGTGCCCGAGGCAGATCCCGAACAGCGGCTTCTTCGTCTCCAGCATCTGTTTGATCACCGGCACCGCATATTCGCCCGTCGCCGCCGGGTCGCCCGGCCCGTTCGACAGGAAGAAGCCGTCGGGTTCGTGCGCCATGATCTCGTCGAACGTCGCGGTGGCCGGGACGACCGTCACCCGCGCTCCTGCCTTCACCAGGTTGCGGAAAATGTTGTGCTTGGAGCCGTAATCGAGCGCGACGACGTGCGGGGCGCCGGGCTCGTCGCCGCCCATCTCATAGCCGCGCCCCCATTCCCACTTGCCGCCGCTCCAGCGCTCGACCTGAAGCCGGCTCACATCCTTCGCCAAATCCATGCCCTCGAGGCCCGGCCATTCGGCCGCCATCTTCTGCAGCTTCTCGATATCAAACTGCCCGCTCGGGCTGTGCGCAATCGCGATGGTCGGCGGCCCTTCCGTCCGCACCAGCTTCGTCAGCGCCCGCGTATCGACCCCGGCGATGCCGATCCGGCCCCATTTCCTCATCCAGTCGGCAAAGCCCTGGTTCGCGCGGTAATTGCTGGGCTCGGTCACCACCTCGCGCACGAGGCAGCCGAGCGCATGCGCCTCCGCCGCCTCGACGTCCTCGTCATTCGCTCCGACGTTACCGATGTGCGGGAAGGTGAAGGCGATGACCTGCTTCGCGTAGGAAGGATCGGTCATCACCTCCTGGTAGCCAGTCATGGCGGTGTTGAAGCATAGCTCGCCAACCGCCTCCCCCTCCGCGCCGAAGCCCTGCCCCCACACGGCGCGCCCATCGGCGAAG
>CBHTSV010000347.1:0-4267 GCA_966095215.1 uncultured Sphingomonas sp.
AAGGGGCGGCACGCGGCGAAGGTGCGCTTGTGCGACCGCGAAGGCTGCAACGAGATCGGCGACCGGCCGGCTCCCAAGGCTCCGCACAGCCGCGAGCGCTGGTATTTCTGCGAGGCGCATGCGGCCGAGTATAACAAGAACTGGAATTACTTCGCCGGCCTTAGCGCGGAAGAGGCGGCGCGGCGCGCTGCGAACGAGGAGCAAGGCGCGTCAGGTTTCCGCAAGTCCGCGCATTGGAAATGGGCGGGTCCGGGTGACGGGAGCCGTACGCGTGACGAGATGCGAGCGCTGGACGCGCTGGAGCTCGACAGCGATGCCGATTTCAAGGCGGTGAAGGCGGCACACCGAAGGCTGGTCAAAGAAACGCACCCCGACGCGAATCCCGGGGATGCCGAAGCGGCGAAGCGCTTCAAGCAGATCCAGGCCGCCTACGACGTGCTGAAAAAAGCCGAAGACCGGAAGAACGGGAAGGCGGCCTAGCTCTCGGTTGGATTGGGCTGCGTGCGTCGCTGGCCTTGCCGCCGGTCGCTGCGCCGCCGTTCCGGCCGGTCTCCCTTGGGCAGAGCGGCCTTCCGCCTTTCCGTTTTTCGACGGTCGGTCTTGCGTCGGTCTCCCGACTGGCCGTCCCGCCTTGGAAGTTGCCCGCCTTCGAGGATGACCATGTCGGCGTCGGGACTTGTGTCGATGAGCCTGGCCTTCGCTGCCGTCACTACGAGCGGCAGATGGGTCCGCACGAACTCGCAACGATCGTCACCGGACATGCCCGCGGCTCGGTCGAAGCCGAGATAGCTTCCGATCGCTTCTTTGGAAACGCAGATCCCCCGCATCTTGCCGTCGATCCAGATGTCGACGAGCGTGTTGCTTCCGCTCGTCCTGATCGAATCATTCTCCATCGCGTCCCCCTCCGGAGCAGAGGCTGACACAGCAAACGCCAGCTTTCCAGTGCTTCTAACGTGGGTTAGGCGGCCGCGGCGTACCGCTCGGCGGTCTGCTTCACGAGCGCGATCATGTTGGGGACGCCTTGCGTGCGGTTCGCGCTAAGATGCTTGCGTAGCTCAAACGCAGCCAAGGCTTCATGGATGTCCATCTCGGCCACCTCGGAGGCGGGCTTATCCTGCACGGCCGAGAGAATCAGTGCGACGATGCCCTTGGTGATCGCGGCATTGCTGTCGGCAAGGAAATGCAACCGTCCCTCACTGGCGGTCGGATAGACCCACACGGCCGCCGAGCAGCCGCGGACTTTCGTCGCGTCTGTCTTGAGCGCGTCGGGCATAGGTTCCAGCTGGCGGCCAAGATCGATCAGCAGCCGGTAGCGATCCTCTGCTTCGACAAGCTGATATTCTTCGAGAATCTCATGGAGGGCGGGAAGGCCGGTCATCGCGCGAGCGCCTACCACTCGGGCGGGTGCGCCGCTACCGGTCGCGCAGCGATTCGATCTCCCGAGCGAGGCTATTTTCCTTCTCGACGGTGATGCGCTCGAGCACTTTGATGCGCTCTTGCAGCGTTCTCACTTCTTCGCGAAGGCGGATCGTTTCTTCGGAATCGTCCGAGCAGCCGCGCATCTGTCGCATTGAACGAGCGGGAATGCCCATCTTGTGCCTGATGACGCCCAGGATGAACATCATGAGCACCAGCGCGAGGACAAATTCGTAGGCGTTCATTGAGTCTTCTCCCCTTGGGGAATTCGATCCTTTTCGCGCAGCGCTTCGATCTGCGCGGCGGTCTCGACGCCTTTATCGGTGACGATCTGCTCGAGCACGCGGAGCCGAGCTTCGACCTTTTCCATGTGCTGGGCGTATTGGGCGCTCTTCTCGGCGGCGAGATTGCTCTGCGCCTCGATCTGCTTTTCCTTGACCCTCAGCCACATCTTGAACGGCGCAATGCCGATCGCCGCGAGAGGGATCAGTACCCAGATCCAGCTTGCCGGATTATCCATTTCAGGCGCGCCCCTTCCTGCCTGCGATGTATCTTAGATGTATCATGTCGTGTCGACTGCGTTTCAATTCAAGCGGTCGTGTCGTCGCTCGCCGGCACCTTTTTGCGGCTGATCCGCTGCGGTTGACCCCGCAATGCCTCGATCTGCGCAGCGGTCTGGGCGCCGCTGTCCGTGACGATCTGCTCAAGCACGCGGACGCGTTCCTCGAGCTCGTGGCTGCGCGACGCATATTGAGCCGCCTTCTCGGCGGCGTTCATCGCCTCGACTTCCAGCTTTTTTTCGCGGAATTTGAAGAAGCGATTGGCGATCAACATGATCATGACTGTCGGCAAGCCGATGATGATTATCGCCAGCATGACTGCGGTTGGACCTTCCATCACTTACTCTCCATGAATCGGAAATGGGTCACTGCAGTTGGTCATGACGCGGTTTCCCCCTTTTAACGCAGCTGCTCGATCTCGCGCGCGAGCGAGCGGTTCTCCGTGGTCACATAGCTTTCGATGTCGGCCAGCCGGCGATCAATGTCCTTGAGCCGCGAACGGATGTCCTTCGCAGCCCGCGCCGGCGAAGCCCTCACGCCCTGCCAGAACTGCTGCTCCTCGCGGTCCGTGCGCTCCAGCGCGCGGGGCTTGGTCGGAGTGACCATCGCAGCGATGATGTAGAAGGGCAGGACCGAGCCGCCGCTCATGAATATCGTGGCGAGGAAACAGACCCTGACGAGGCTGACGTCGAACCCTGTGTAGTCGGCGATGCCGGCGCAGACGCCGAACAGTTTTCCGTTCTGCTTGTCGCGATAGAAACGGGTGCGGCTCGCCGGCTGTTCTGTCAGATGGCGGCGTTCGTCATGGGCGTCCGGATAACGATCGTACGCCATTACTCATCTCCGTTGGCGAGGAGCCGCTGATCGCGTTCGCGGCCCGGCAGGCACTGCTGCCGCCAGTTCGGGTTCTCAGCCGTCATGATTCGTTCGATCGTGCATAGCCGGTCGTCGAGCCGTCGTGCCGCGTCGTGCAGCTCGTCCAGCAGCTTCTCGTCGCCGGAAGTGAGGGTCGCGGCAGTTTTCCACTTCGTGATGTAGTGAAAGATCAGCCACGGCAGCCCAATGAACAGGGCAACAATTGCGATGACTGGAATCAGATCTTCCGGATCCATTTATTTCCCCTTCGCCTTCAGCGCGGCCTTCATTGCGGCAAGCTCGGCGTCGACTGACTCCGCCGCTTTCAATTCGGCAATCTCTTCCTCCAGGCTCTTCGGCCCGGTCATCCCGAGCGCATCGGCACGGCCTTCGGCGAAGTCGGCGCGGCGCTCGAGCAACTCGAACTTGGAGAAAGCGTCCTCGGTGCGGCCGCCGTTCAGCAGCTCACGTGCCCTCGCGCGCGTGACGGCGCTCTCGAAGCGGGCGGCGATCGCATTCTGCCGGGCGCGCGCCTCGCGCAGCTTGCCCTGGAGCTTCGCGATGTCGCCCTCATAACCCTTGAGCGTATCGTCGATGACCTTGATCTCCTCGCGCAGGCCTTCGCCCATGTCGGCGGCTTTCTGGCGTTCGATCAACGCTGCCTTGGCAAGATCCTCACGGTCCTTCGACAACGCGAGCTCCGCCTTCTCGGTCCAGCTCCGTTGAAGCTCGTCGAGGCGCGAGAGCGCGCGGCGCATCTCCTTGCCGTCGGCAATGCAGCGAGCGGCCGAGGCACGGACCTCGACCAAAGTCTCTTCCATCTCCAGGATGACCATCCGGATCATCTTCGCCGGGTCTTCCGACCGGTCGAGCATCTCCGTGATGTTCGCGGCAAAGATATCCCGTGTTCGGGAAAAGATACTCATTCAGTCACTCCAGCATTCCAAAATTAGGGCCCTAAACCTGCCCTAAACCATACAAGAGTCGTGCCACTTTTCCGGAAAGCTTGAAGTTTAGCTAATTTACGATTTTTCGAGTGGTTTGCAGATCGAAAATCCTTGCCAAATGGTGGGATTTGCCACCAACAGTCGGTCAGAATTTGAGTGGGCGAGATGGAGCGGGCGGAACAATTCATCGGGCAGAGCCTCGCATTCCTCGACGCGGTCGAACGCGCGAGCCGTGCTGCGCCGCTGAACCGGCCGGTGCTTGTGATCGGCGAGCGCGGCACGGGCAAGGAGCTGATCGCTGAGCGGCTTCACCACCTTTCGTCCAGATGGGCTGGCCCGCTCATTATCATGAATTGCGCCGCCTTGCCGGAGAACCTGATCGAGGCGGAACTGTTCGGACATGAGGCGGGAAGCTTCACCGGCGCGGCGAAGACGCGGCACGGGCGCTTCGAAGAAGCGGATGGCGGCACGCTCTTCCTCGACGAGCTC
>CBHTSV010000348.1:0-3410 GCA_966095215.1 uncultured Sphingomonas sp.
GTTTGTCATGGCGCGACAGGCTTTCGACGCTGTCGCTGAACAATTTCAGGCGGAGCTCACCCCTTACGCCGTGAGCCCCGGCGACCGCGGCGAGCGCGATCTTACGCTCGCCGCCGTTGCTCATGCTCAGGCCTTGGTTTCTTCGGACGCGCCTTCATCCGTCACCTCGGTAGACACGCCATCGGAGGAAGCTTAAGCGGGCTGGTGCGAATCCACCGTCGGCGGAGCAACCTCGTCAGCACCCTCGGCAGGCGCTTCCGCGGACTCGCCCTCGTTACTTGCTTCCTCGACAACGACCGGCTCCTCGCCGGCTTCGGCTTCGGCAGCGGCCTCTTCAGCAACCGCTTCATCGGCAGCCGCCTCTGCCGTGTCCGGGGTCTCCACGACCTCTTCCTCGCCGGCAGCGGTCTCAGCGGCAGCTTCCTCGGCGACGACCTCCTCGGCCGGCTGATCGGCGGTGTCCGCCGGAGCCTGCTCGGCCGCGACCTCTTCGGCCTCGGTCGGAGCCGCAGCTTGCTCGGCCGCCGCTGCTTCTGCGTCGGCAGCGCGCTTCGCACGCTCCTCAACACGCTCCTTGGCCTTTTCGCCGGGCTCGGCCTTCTGCGGGTTGTTGCGCGCCGGACGCTCGCGGAGGCCCGCCGCATCGAGGAAGCGCAGGACGCGGTCGGACGGCTGGGCGCCGACCGACAACCAGTGCGAAATGCGGTCCGTGTCGAGCTTCACGCGCTCCGGCGAATCCTTCGCCAGCAGCGGGTTGTAGGTGCCGAGCTTCTCGATGAAGCGGCCGTCGCGGGGCGAACGGCTGTCGGCGACAACGATGCGGTAATAAGGCCGCTTCTTGGCGCCGCCGCGGGAGAGGCGAATTGCTAGAGCCATGACTTAGTCTTTCCTTTCAGTATCTTCGTCTATCGTTTTGTGAATTTGTCGAAACCGGGCGGAAGGTTGAACGGAGCCGCGCCGCCAAGGCCGGGGAGAGGCGCTCCCCCTCCCCCGCCAAGCCCCGGCATTCCGCCGGGAGGAAGGCCGCCCGGGGGGGCAAGTCCGCCGAGCGCGCCTTCCAAGCCGCCCTTGCTGAACATCGCGGCGAGCTTTCCGAGGCCGCCCATCTTCTTGAGCCGCTTCATCGCGTTCGCCATTTCCAAATGCATCTTCAGGAGCTTATTGATCTCCTGGACGGTCGTTCCGCTGCCCTTGGCGATGCGGATCTTCCGCTTCGCATTGATCAGTTCGGGCTTGGAGCGTTCCTTCTGCGTCATCGAGGAGAGCATCGCCTCCATATGGACCAGCGCCTTGCTGTTCTGCGCCTGGTCCATCGCGCCCTTCATGCCCTTGAGGCCGGGCATCATTCCAGCGAGCGCCCCGAGGCCGCCCATGCGCTGCATCTGCCGGAGCTGGGCCCAGAGGTCGTCGAGGTCGAACTTGCCCTTGGCCATCTTGGCCGCAAGCTTCTCCGCCTCCTCCATCTGGATGGTCTCGGCGGCCTTCTCGACCAGGCTGACGACGTCGCCCATGCCGAGGATGCGCCCGGCGACACGCTCCGGATGAAAGGCCTCGAGCTTGTCGAGCGCCTCGCCGACGCCGGCGAACTTGATCGGCTTGCCGGTGACCGCGCGCATCGAGAGCGCCGCGCCGCCGCGCGCGTCGCCGTCCATGCGCGTCAGGATCACGCCGGTGAGATCGACCTCACCGGCAAAGCCTTTGGCGACGTTGACCGCGTCCTGGCCGGTCAGCGCATCGACGACGAGCAAGGTCTCGGCGGGATTCGACGCCGCATAGACCGCCTTCATTTCGGCCATCAGCTGGTCGTCGACATGGAGGCGGCCCGCGGTGTCGAGCAGCACCACGTCATAGGCCTGGAGCTTCGCCGCCTGGATAGCGCGCTTGGCGATATCGACCGGCTGCTGGCCCGTGACGATCGGCAGCGTGTCGACGTTCGTCTGGCGCCCGAGCACCGCCAGCTGCTCCTGCGCCGCCGGACGGGCGACGTCGAGCGAGGCCATCAGCACCCGCTTCTTCTCCCGCTCCGAGAGTCGCTTGGCGAGCTTGGCGGTCGTGGTCGTCTTACCGGAGCCCTGGAGACCGACCATCATGATGACGGCGGGCGGAGTGACGTTGAGGTCCAGCTCCGCCGTCTCCGCGCCCAGCGTGTCCACCAGCGCGTCGTGGACGTACTTGACCACCATCTGGCCCGGGGTGACCGAGCGCAGCACTTCCTGGCCGACCGCTTTCTCGGTGACCCGTTCGACGAAATCGCGCGCGACCGGGAGCGCGACGTCGGCCTCGAGCAGGGCCACGCGGACCTCGCGCATGGCCGAGCGCACGTCGGCCTCGGTAAGCGCGCCGCGCCCGCGAAGCCGGTCAAATACGCTGCCGAGCCGGTCGCTCAACGTGTCGAACATTCAAATCTCCTCAACGATACTTCGCACCCTTGGCCGCCCATATGCGGAGCCTCAACGCAATTCGAGCCGGCGAACGAAACCTCGTCGGCCGGCTTGCACCCTCGGGCGCTCAGTATCGATGTCTGTCCTTAGGACGGCGGCGCGCTTAGCGGTTTAGCGCGCGAAGTTCAACCTAGCCGCGGCTTACCCTTCGGCTTGCGCGGGCGCGAGGGACCGCCAGGTCCACGGGGCTTGTCGCCGGGACCGCCGCTCCTCGGAGGTCCATTCCGCCTCGGTCCGCGTGACGGGCGATTTCCCGATCCCCGCCGATCAGGCACACGGTCCATCGGTCTTGTCTGCTGCTGTGCGTTCCGTGGGCCGACCGCATAGCCTTCCTTCAGCAGCTGGCTGAAGGCGCCGCGCGTGCTCTCGACGATTTGGTCCTGAAGCTCCTTCGGAAGATCGGCGAAGGTGACGTTCGGATGAATCGCCTGCACGTCGCGCAGGAGCTGATTGGGCAGCCCGCCCGACGCTCGCTTCAGCGCCGCCACCGCGTCGAGCACGGCCGAGAAGATGATCGATTGCATGACGTCGTTCGCCGCTCTCGGCATTTTGCCCTCGCTAGACTTGGCCCCGACCGCTCCCTAAGTCGCGGCCCATGCGGCGGCACTTCCACAAGATGCATGGTCTCGGCAATGATTTCGTGATCGTCGATGCGCGCAAAGAGCCTTTCGAGGTCACGCCGGAGCTCGCCCGCGGCATCGCTAACCGCCGGACAGGCGTCGGCTGCGATCAGTTGATCGTGCTTGAGCCGAGTGACCGCGCCGACCTCAAGATGCGCATCTGGAACAGCGACGGCGGCGAGGTCGAAAGCTGTGGCAATGCGACACGCTGCGTGATCCAGCTCAGTGGCGCGAGACGGATCGACAGCGATGGCGGTCTGATCGAGGGGCATGGTGAAGGCTCGGAGATTGAGGTCAGCATCGGCGAGCCGCGGTTCGAGTGGAACGAGATTCCTCTCGCCTATGCGAT
>CBHTSV010000349.1:0-3286 GCA_966095215.1 uncultured Sphingomonas sp.
ACTTCGGCATCTATCTTCACGATTCGCCGGAGAAGGAGCACTTCACCAAGAACGAGCTGTGGATCAGCAACGGCTGCGTTCGAGTCGAGGATTACAAGCGCTTCGCGAGCTGGCTGTTCGACGGCTACGTGCCGAAGGGCAGGAACCCGAAGGTCGAAGAGGAAGTGAATCTTCCGAAGCCCGTGCCGGTCTACATGACCTATCTAACGGTCCTTCCGAGCGCGGATGGGGTGCGCTTCCTCGAAGACCATTACGGCCGCGACGCGCACCTTATGGAGCGGTTCGGCTCGCGGATGGTAGCTGCCGTCCAGCGCTAATCAGCTCTGAAACGCTATTTGATATGCCGGACCGGCGTTCTGCAGCATGTGGACCGCGGCCGGCACCATGATGGCGATCCAGAAGCCGCGCTCGCGCCAGACCACGTACAGCATCGACATGATCAGGAAGGGCCACCAAACGACCAGGCCCCATGCCGAAGCCTGAATGGAGTGGGCGACGCCCCAGCCGATGGCGCTGAGGAAGACCGATAGGGTCGGCGAGAAGACAAAGCGGAAAAGCGTGATGAACGCGGCCAGGATCAGCGTCTCGACGATTGGCGAGAATACCGCCAGCGCCAGGAAGGCCACGTGTCCCTTGATCGGGAATTCAGGCATTTGGAGTTGCGGCGCGAAAGCCTGCACGGCGTAGGCCAGCACTAGGCTCGGGACGATGCAGAACAGCCAGGCGAGCGGTATTACCAGCCAGGCGCGCCGCGCCTCGCGCAGCGCTCTCGGAAAAAGGCTTAGGGGACCATCGCTGAAAATGGTCGTCGCGAGGCTGGCGTTCACCTGATTATAGCGGCCGGATTATCGCGGGAACGTCAGGCGGCGTCGCCCGCCTTATCCTTCTTCGTGTAGACGCGGACCGGCTCCTTACGGCCTTCGACCACGTCGCCGTCGATGTGTACCTCGTCGACCCCGTCCATCGACGGCAGGTCGAACATCGTGTCGAGCAGGATGCCTTCGAGAATCGAGCGCAGGCCGCGCGCGCCGGTCTTCCGGTCGATCGCCTTCTTCGCCACGGAGTGAAGCGCCTCGTCGGTGAACTCGAGCTCGACGTCTTCCATGTCGAACAGCTTGGCGTACTGCTTCACCAAAGCGTTCTTCGGCTCGACCAGGATCTTGACCAGTGCCGCCTCGTCGAGGTCGAGCAGGGTCGCGATGACCGGCAGGCGGCCGACGAACTCTGGAATCAGGCCGAACTTCAGCAGGTCCTCAGGCTCGCAATGCTGGAGGATTTCGCCCGTCTTGCGCTCGTCGGGCGCCGCGACATGGGCGCCGAAGCCCATCGACTTGCCTTGCATGCGGTCGGAGATGATCTTCTCCAGGCCGGCGAAGGCGCCGCCGCAGATGAACAGGATGTTGGTCGTGTCGACCTGCAGGAATTCCTGCTGCGGATGCTTGCGTCCGCCCTGCGGCGGAACGGAGGCCGTGGTGCCTTCCATCAGCTTCAGCAGCGCCTGCTGGACGCCCTCGCCCGACACGTCGCGCGTGATCGATGGGTTGTCCGACTTGCGGCTGATTTTGTCGATCTCGTCGATGTAGACGATGCCGCGTTGCGCCTTCTCGACATTGTAGTCGGAGGCCTGAAGCAGCTTCAGGATGATGTTCTCGACGTCCTCGCCGACATAGCCCGCTTCAGTCAGCGTCGTCGCGTCGGCCATGGTGAAGGGCACGTCGAGGATCCGCGCCAGCGTCTGGGCCAGGAGCGTCTTGCCGCAGCCAGTCGGACCGATTAGCAGGATGTTCGACTTGGCGAGCTCGACCTCATTACCGGCTTTCGAGCCATGGGCGAGGCGCTTGTAATGATTGTGGACGGCGACCGAGAGGACGCGCTTCGCCCGGTCCTGGCCGATCACATAATCGTCGAGGACCTTGCAGATCTCGGCAGGGGTCGGAACTCCGTCCCTCGTCTTCACGAGGGCGGACTTCGACTCCTCGCGGATGATGTCGTTGCAGAGCTCGACGCACTCGTCACAGATGAAGACGGTGGGCCCGGCGATGAGCTTGCGCACCTCGTGCTGCGACTTGCCGCAGAATGAGCAGTAGAGAGTGCTCTTGCTGTCGCTGCCTGAAAGTTTGGTCATTCCCGTCCTTGCACCCCGGCCGCGAACGACCGTTTCCAGTGGGCCATGCTAGCCCGGATTATTGCACAATCAACTCTGCGGGTCCGTTAACGCCGCCGCCCGCGCGATTGCTCCTTCAATATCAAGAATATGGATTGAGGCCGCCCCGCTAGCAAGTGGCTCCGGACGGAGCGGTAACCTTAACGTGTCCCACGATTGGCCGCGGAACACAGCAATGGAGCCTGCGTTCCGCCGGTCGGAAGCACTCCTTCCCTGTCGCGTAAGTCATACAGGGGCCAAGTCAAAGGAGCTTCAAATGCGGAAATCGATTGCAATGCTCGGTCTCGGCGTGATGGCACTTGCGCCGGCCACGGCGTTCGGAGCGCCCACCAATACGCCGCCGGGTCCGGGCGACATCTCACCGCCGGTTACGACGGGTCAACCGAACGTGTCGTGCGAAGAGCTCGGAAACCAGCCCGGCAATGCCGGCTCGAGCACCAACACCGGATCGGCGTTCAGCGAGAACGGACAATCCGGGACAGTGTATGCTGGTGAGCAGGCCACCAACCAGAAGAACACGGTCTCCGTGTCGCAGTACGATCAGGCCTGCGCCGTGAATCACAGCAATCCCGAATGAAGCTGCGGGCGGCCCTCTCGTGACCGCCCCGGCTACTTCTCGGCTACGATTGCCGCGAGCGCCTTGCGCATCGCCTCATGAAAGTCCGACCGCGCGTAAATATCGTTGTGGCCAGCACGGTCGATCGTCTTGTCGAAAACCATGTGCCGGACGCGCTCGCGCAGGGCTTCGGTGCGCTCGCTAGGGACAATCTCGTCGCGCTCTGCGGCGATGATCGCCACTGGCGGGTCACTCCGTTCCAACGGCGTAGCTGCGTCGATGTCATGATCGAATATGAGGCCGATTGGCAGCCACGGATATAGGGATTGTGCGACGGCTTTGAGCGAATCGAACGGCGTCACGAGGATGAGGCCGTCGACGTTGCGTCGGGCCGAGAGCTGAGCCGCGATTCCGGTGCCGATGCTGAAGCCGACTGCGATTCTTTCCGCGGCCGGCAGGTTCTTGATCGCGGCGTCATAGACGAGAGGTGCGTCACTGATGAGCGCCTCGGCCGAGGGCGAACCGCCCGAGGGTGCATAACCGCGGTAGTGGAAGGCCACCACGTC
>CBHTSV010000350.1:0-6055 GCA_966095215.1 uncultured Sphingomonas sp.
GGCCTCGTTGGCGTGCAAATCCGCGCCATCTCCGACCGAACGCGTGGGACCCCGCTCGTGATCGAGCGCGAGCGCGTGAATTTCGAGGGGGAATAAGGTGGAGCTTGCGGGTTCGATCGGGTCGCTGACCAGGCTCTGGCGCTACTACCAGGCGGGCATCGTCAACACGCTGTTCGGGTACGGCGTTTATGCCCTGCTGATCAGGGCCGGCCTCTGGATGTATGCGGCGCAGCTCATCGCCCACGTGCTCGGCGCCGCCTTCAATTATTTCACCTTCAGCCGCCACGTCTTTCACGATTCCCGGGCCTCGAAGCCGCGCTTCGTCGCTTCCTATGGTCTCAACTATCTGCTCTCGCTCGCGAGCCTGGCTGCCGCAGCTCAGCTGATCGCATCGCCATATGTCGCGGGATTGGTGGCAATTACCTTCGTCTCACTCGTCAACTACTTGATCCTGAAACATTTCGTCTTCACGGTGAAGCCGGGTTATTGAGGGCGAAATCCATTGACGAACAATGTTGCCGTTGAATCTACGGCGGCTATGAGAGCGTCTCACCAGCCGAAATTGAGAGACATGCTCGAGTTTGGACGCCGGATTCTGCAGGACGAAGCGCGCGCTCTGAATGCACTCGCGGACGAGCTCAACGGCGATTTCGAAGAAGCCGTCGAGCTGATCCTGGCGATGCCCGGCAAGCTGATCGTCGGCGGGCTCGGCAAGTCGGGCCATGTGGCTCGCAAGATTGCGGCGACATTCGCTTCTACGGGCACCACTTCGACATTCCTTCACCTCGCGGAAGCCATGCATGGCGATCTCGGAATCGCCGCGCCGGGGGACGTTTGCCTGCTGATTTCGAGGAGCGGCAATACGCCCGAGCTGGACCCGATCATCGACCATCTCGACCGTATCGGCATTCCGCTCATCGCCATTACCGCCAATGGGAGCTCGAGGCTGGCGACCGCCGCGAAGGCGCCGCTGATCCTGCCGCGCTGGCCCGAGGTTGGACCGGAGGCGGTCGCGCCGACCACCTCGACCACCATGACTCTCGCGCTCGGCGACGCTTTGGCGATGACCGTCATGCACCTCAAAGGCTTCTCGAAGACCGACTTCGGAAGACTGCATCCGGGCGGCACGCTCGGCCTTCGCCTGAAGCCCGTCAGCAAGCTGATGCATTCGGGAAAGCGCGTCCCGCTCACTCACGCGCGGAGCTCGATGCATGAGGCCGTGGTCGAAATGAGCGCGAAGCGCCTTGGTCTGGTCGGCGTGACGGACGACGACGGCAATCTGATCGGCGTGATCACGGACGGCGACCTGCGCCGCAATGTCGAGCGGGGTCTCGACCACAGTGCCGCCGAATTCATGACGGAAGTGCCGAAGACGATCGGCCACGATGCGCTCGTCGACGACGCGCTGCTGATGTTCGAGGAGCACAAGATCACTGCGCTGTTCGTGGTCGCCGAGGACGTCAGCGGGAAGAAGCCGGTGGGCGTGCTCCACATCCACGATTGTGCGCCGGCGCGATGAATGTCGTCATCATCATTCCGGCAAGGTTTCAGTCGACGCGTTTCCCGGGCAAGCCGCTCTTCGGGCTCAAGGGCGCCAACGGCCTCGCAAAGCCGCTGATCCAGCGAAGCTACGAAGCGGCGCGGAAAGTGGCGGGCGTCAGCGGAATATTCATTGCGACCGACGATGCCGGCATTGCGGATGCGTGCCGCGACTTTCGCGCGGGCGTGATCATGACCTCGTCCGAATGCCGCAACGGGACCGAACGCTGCGCCGAGGCTGTGGGTTCGGTTCTTGAGCCGGACCTCATCGTCAACTTCCAGGGAGACGCCTTGCTAACGCCCCCGCACTTCGTGGAAGCACTGATCGAGGCGATGCGCGATGATCCCGAAGCGCTCGTCGCGACACCGGCGATCAGGTTGCGGAGCGACGAACTGCGCGCGCTTCAGGCCGAAGAGGCAGCTGGCCGCGTCGGCGGCACGAGCGTCGTCGTCGGCTCCGACAGAAATGCGCTCTATTTCTCCAAGCGCCTGCTGCCCTACGTTCCGCCGAGCGCCGCTGGGAGCGACGTCTCGCCGGTGCGGCAGCATGTCGGGATCTACGCGTACAGGCCGGAGGCCTTGCAGCGCTACATGGCGGCGCCTGCAAGCGAGCTGGAGCAGCTGGAAGGTCTCGAGCAGCTCCGGTTCCTCGTCGCGGGTATTCCCGTGAGGGTCGTCGAAGTCGAGCGTCCGTCATATTCGCTCCGGGAGCTCAACAATCCCGAGGACGTGGAGCAGATCGAGACCGCGCTCGTCCAGGCGGGCGTCGAATGATCGCGCAGCTCCTCGGCCGGCCTGTCGGCCTCGACCATCCGCTGTTCCTGATCGCCGGCCCTTGCGTGATCGAGAGCGAGGATCTCCAGGTCCGCACCGCCGAGCGGCTCAAGGAGATCGCCGAGAAGCTCGGCATCCTGTTCATCTTCAAGTCGAGCTTCGACAAGGCGAACCGGTCATCGGGTGACAGCTACCGCGGACCGGGGATCGATGAAGGCCTGAGGATTCTTGAAAAGGTGCGGTCCGCGGTCGGCGTGCCGGTCCTGACCGACGTTCACGACATTACGCAGGTACAGCCCGTCGCCGACGTTGTGGATGTCCTGCAAACGCCCGCGTTTCTCGCCCGCCAGACGGATTTCATCCAGGCTGTGGCCAGCGTGGGCAAGCCGGTGAACCTCAAGAAGGCGCAATTCATGGCGCCGCAGGAAATGGCGAACGTCGTTGAAAAGGCGCGGAATGCGGCGGGCGGCGACCAGACGATCATGGTCTGCGAGCGCGGCGCGACCTTCGGCTACAACAACCTGGTCTCCGACATGCGCAGCCTCGCGATCATGCGCGATACCGGCTGCCCGGTCGTGTTCGACGTGACGCATTCCGTCCAGCTTCCGGGCGGGCAGGGGACCAGTTCGGGAGGGCAGCGGGAGTTCGTGCCGGTGCTTGCCCGCGCTGCCGTTGCTTCCGGCATTTCCGGACTGTTCATGGAAACGCATCCCAATCCGGCGCAGGCCAGGTCCGACGGACCGAACGCGTGGCCGCTCGACCGGATGGAATCGCTTCTGACCACCCTTGTCGAGCTGGACGCGCTCGTGAAGGAGCGGGGCTTCGAAGAGGCTCGCCTGAGCGCCTGACGCTCAGGGTTTTGAAAGGTTGTTGGTGCTGAATAGGGCGGATAAGGGTGGCATGCTTCTTGGTAGGAATCTCCTCTTGATCAACAGCTTGCGTATCGCCGTGGTGGCGGCCATCGTTCCGTCGTTGGCCGCCTGCGCCATGTCCGTCGGGCCGTCGCGCGGGGCGATCGAAAAGGCTCCTGCCGAGGCGGACCTCCACGGGATTCGCGTGCTGGAGCTCGACAATGGTGTCGCGAGCCGCACCGACTATGCCGCCGTGGACGGCAATTTCGCTCAGAATTTCGGCGATGCAACGCCGGTCGGAACCCGCGTCGGCGTCGGCGACGTGCTGGAGGTTACGATCTGGGAGGCCCCGCCAGCCGCTCTGTTCGGCACGGCGAATCTCGACACCCGCGTCGGCTCGACGGTGCAGGCTGGTCGCCCCAATGCTCTTCCCGAGCTTGTCGTCGGCCCATCCGGCACCATTTCCATTCCTTTCGCCGGCCAGGTTCCTGCCGCGGGCCGAACGTTGCGCGAGATCGAACGCGACATCGTCGCCCGGCTAACCGGCCGCGCCCACCTTCCGCAGGCGATCGTCCGCACTGCGCGCAACGAAACCAAGACCGTCGCAGTTCTTGGCGATGTAAAAGCACCGCAGCGAGTCCCGCTCACGCCGCGCGGCGAGCGCCTGCTCGACGCGATCGCGCAGGCGGGGGGCACGAGCCAGCCGCTCGACCGGATGACAGTCCAGCTTTCGCGCGGAGGCGTCACTCAGAGAATGGCCGCCCGCGACATCATTCGCGATCCAAAGCAGAACATCATTCTCCAGAGCGACGACGTCATCACGGCTTTCTATCAGCCCTACAGCTTCACTGTGCTCGGCGCGGCCGGGAAGAATGAGGAAGTGCGGTTCGAAGGCGTGGGACTGACGCTGTCGCAGGCTCTCGGCCGCGTCGGCGGACTCCAGAACGATCGCGCCGACCCTGAGGGGGTGTTCCTTTTTCGCTGGGAGCTGCCGCAGGTGCTCGGTGCCCCGGGCGCTGCCCCCGCCGACGCGAGCGGGCGCGTGCCGGTCGTCTACAAGGTGGACATGAAGCGCCCGGAGACCTTCTTCGCCGCCCAGAAATTCCAGATGCGCGACGGCGACGTGGTTTACGTGTCCAATTCTCGGCTGGCCGACCTGCAGCGCTTTGTCGGCATCGTGAGCTCGTCGATCCTGCCGGTCGCAACCGCGCGAACCGTCCTTCCCTGACGAGTGCGCCTGGCCAACGACGCACCGCTGCTGTTCGATGCAACCCGGCTGATCTGGCGCCGCTGGGTGGGCCGGCAGCCGACCGGGATCGACCGGGTCTGCCTCGCCTATCTGGAGCGCTTCGGGCCAGAAGCGCAGGCGGTCATCCAACACCGGCGCTATCGCCGCATTCTTGACCGCGAGGCGTCAGCCGTACTTTTCCGCGTCCTCGCAGAGGCGCCGCGTCGATTTAGAGCCGAGCTTATCAAGGGGGCGCTTCGATATGGCGCGCGCTCAGACTGCCCCGGCAAGGGTCGCTTCTATCTGAATATCGGGCACACGGGCCTCGACGACCCGGGATTAAGCGAGTGGATCGCGCCGGCTGGCGTACGGCCAATCTACTTCGTGCACGATGTCATTCCGATCACCCATCCCGAATATTGCCGCGCGGGAGAGGAACAGCGGCACGGCAGTCGGATGCGGACGGTGTTGCAAACCGCGACGGGCGTGATCGGAAACAGCCAGGCCACGATCGACGAGCTGGAGGGATTCGGCCGCACAGAGGCTCTGGCTTTTCCCCCGGCCGTGGCCGCATGGCTTGGCACGACGCCGCTCCCGCGAACCGCGGCGACCGACACTTCGGATCGCCCAACCTTTGTCATCCTGGGAACAATTGAGGGGCGCAAGAATCACCTGTTGCTGCTGCAGATATGGACTCGGCTTGCCCGCCGTTTCGGGCGAAACTCACCTCGGCTGCTCGTCATCGGACAGCGTGGGTGGGAGTCGGAGCAGGCCCTCGATCTGCTCGAGCGGAGCGCGGTGCTGAAGGACTCGGTCGTCGAGATGGCGGGGTGCGACGACGGAACGCTAGCTGCGCATCTTGCAGGCGCTCGCGCCTTACTCTTCCCAAGTCTCGCCGAAGGTTTTGGAATGCCGGTCATGGAAGCGCTGCAGACCGGCACTCCGGTGATTGCGAGTGATCTCCCGGTCTTTCGGGAGATCGGACAGGGCATTCCCGAGCTGCTCGATCCGCTGGACGCCCCCGCGTGGGAACGCGCGATCCTTGACTATGCGGCTGAGGGAAGCGCGCCGCGGAAGGCTCAGCTCGACAGGATGAAGCGCTTCCGCGCTCCCACCTGGGAAGATCACTTCGCGAAGGTGGAGCCTTGGCTGGCGGCGCTTTGAACCGCCGGCGCACGGCATAATCTCTCCGTCATGCTCCTCACCAAAGTCGTCACGGCGGACTCGCTCGCAAGGCCGCCGCGTACCAGGCAGCGGTCGACGAGAACGCGTCGGAACGCGCGGTAGAGGCCGCGCTCGGGCCGCGTCGGATTCGTCCAGAAAGTGTCGAGATGGCCTTGGTGGGTGAGTCCGGGCATGTCGTAAATCGCTTCGCCGATGGCGCATACCGGCGTGTCCTGCGCCAGCGCGAGCGTCGCCGAAGTGCTGTTCACGCAGATGAGCCCGCGCGCTCCGCGGACCATTTTGTCGAGGTCTCCGCCATCCACATAGTGCACGCGATCCTGCAGGCCGAGCCGGCGGGCATGGTCGCGCAAGAACCTTCGCCAGCTGAAGAAGCCGCAGTCGAGCGGATGGGCTTTGATCAGCAAGTGCACCCCGGGCGGCGCGTGCGCGGCGAAGCTCTCGATGACATAGCCGGCCGCGCTCTGCATGTCGGGGAACG
>CBHTSV010000351.1:0-2861 GCA_966095215.1 uncultured Sphingomonas sp.
TCACCGTCGCGGCCGGCGACCTGATCGGCGCCTCGCCCCTCGCCTCGGCTTTTTTCCTCGACGAGCCGACGATCGACGCGATGAACCTGCTCGGCCTCAGCCTCGCCTCGGTCGGCAACCACGAGTTCGACAAGGGCTCGGCCGAGCTTCTTCGGATGCAGAAGGGCGGGTGCGACAAATACACGAGCCGCGAGCCGTGCCGGCTCGAGCCCTTCGCCGGCGCGCGCTTCCAATATCTCGCCGCGAACGTTCAGCGCAGCGACGGAACGACCTTGCTTCCCGCGACCGCGATCAAGCAGATCGGCCCGATCCGGATCGGCTTCATTGGGGAGACCCTCCAGGGCACCGGCAGCATCGTCAGCCCGGCCGGAGTCGCCGGACTGCGCTTCACCGACGAAGCGGCGACGGCCAACGCGCTGGTGCCGAAGCTCAAGGCCGCGGGCGCCGACGCGATTGTGCTCCTGATCCATCAGGGCGGCCGGGTACCCGACAGCTTCGAGGAGCAGGGCTGCAACGGCCTCACGGGCGACATCCTGCCGGTCCTCGAGAAGCTCGATTCCGCGATCACCACCGTGATCTCCGGTCATACGCATCAGGGTTACGCCTGCACAGTCCAGCGCGGCGGAGCGGCGCGGCTGCTGACGAGCGCTGGCAGGTACGGGATCCTCTACACCGACGTTCGGCTGAGCTTCGATCCGGCGACTCATCGGCTGCTCGGCGAGCGCGCCGTCAACGTGCCGGTCACCGGCGAGGCCGGAGCCGATCCCAGGGTCGCCGCGCTGGTCGACCGCTATGTCGCCGCGTCCCGTCCGGCGGCCGAGCGCGTCGTCGGCCATCTCGGCGGACCCGCAATGAAAGCAGAGGAGAATGGCGAGTCGGCCGTCGCCGACCTGATCGCGGATGCGCAGCTCGCGGCAACAAAGGCGCCGAACCGCGGCGGCGCGCAAATCTCCTTCATCAATACGGGCGGCGCCCGCACCGACCTCGTCCCGCGGCCGGACGGCAGTGTCACCTTCGGACAGATCTTCGCGCTCGAGCCATTCGGCAACACGCTCGTCGTGCGGACTCTGACCGGCGCGCAGCTGAAGACGCTGCTCGAGCACCAGTTCGATGAACAAGGGCTTCGACCCTCGACGCTCGTCCCTTCCGCGAACTTCCACTTCGCGTTCGATCTTTCGCGTCCGCTGGGAGATCGCATCGTCGCCATGTCCCTGGACGGCAAGCCGATCGATCCGAACGGCCACTATCGCGTCGTCGTGAACAACTTCCTCGCGAGCGGCGGCGACGGCTACACGGTGCTGACCGAAGGCACCGATACTTTCGACGCCGGACCGGACCTGGACGCGCTCGAGGCGTGGCTGGCGACGAACCCGCGGGTTCCTATGGTCGGGCGCATCGCGGATCGGACGCCGGGCTAGCGCAGCGGCGGCTCGTCGAAACTCCTGAGCTTGCGGCTGTGGAGGCCTTCACCCTCCAGTTGCAGCAGCCCGAGCGCCTCGATGCCGATGCGCAGGTGCTGGCTGATCGCTCGCTCGTAGAAAGCATTGGCTTGGCCCGGGAGCTTCAGCTCGCCGTGGAGCGGCTTATCGGAGACGCACAGCAAAGTGCCGTAAGGCACCCGGAAGCGGTATCCCTGCGCCGCGACAGTTGCGGATTCCATGTCGATGGCCACCGCGCGGCTCTGGTTGAAGCGCAGCGCCGACGTCGCATAGCGCAGCTCCCAGTTGCGGTCGTCGGTGGTGACGACGGTGCCGGTGCGCAGCCGCTGCTTGACGCTATCCTCGTCCTCGCCGGTCACGCTCAGCGCTGCATTGAACAGCGCGTTCTGGACCTCTGCGATCGCAGGCAGTGGCACCTCAGGCGGAAGCACGTCGTCGAGCAAATGATCGTCCCGCAAATATGCGTGGGCGAGAACATAGTCGCCGATCGACTGGCTGGGGCGGAGGCCCCCGCAATGGCCGATCATCAGCCACACCTCCGGCCGAAGCACCGCGATATGATCGCAGACCGTCTTCGCGTTCGCGGGTCCTACGCCGATGTTGACGAGCGTGATGCCGGTGCCGCCCTCGGCCATCAAATGATAGGCGGGCATCTGGTGACGCCGCCACTGGCCCGCGGCGATCTGCGCCTCGGCGTCGTTGAGCTCACCGCGTTCATAGATGGCGCCTGGTACTGACAAGCCCGTGAAGCGCGAATCCTTCCGCCGCAACGCATCGATCGCAACGCCGACGAACTCGTCGACGTAGCGGACATAGTTGGTGAAGAGGACGTAATGCTGGAAATGCTCGGCCGGAGTGCCGGTGTAATGCTTCAGCCGCGCGAGGCTGAAGTCCGTGCGCGGCCCATCGAACAGGGAGAGCGGGCGTACCCCGTTCCTCGGCACCCAAACGCCGTCCGCGACCTCGTCGCCGATATGGACGAGCTCGTTCGAAGGGAAGTGCTGCGACAGCTCTGACGCGCGCAGATTGCCGATCTCTATCCCGCTGTCTTCCAGGACATAGGGATAGGGGATTTCGCTCGCCGAGTGGCCGACGCCGATCTTCACGTCATAATCGCGGCTCAGATGCTCGAGCTGGTCGACGAGATAATCGCGAAACAGCGCCGGCCGGGCGATGCTCGACGCATAGGTGCCGGGCTGGTTCAACCGGGCGAAAGCGCGCGCCAGCTGGGGCCGCGGGAGCTTGCCGACATAATCAATCCTTAGCTCGGGATAGGCGAAGCAGCCCTTGGCGCGCGCCTTCGCAGCTGGCGCAGTGCGGTCGCGGACGTAAGCGGCGAGGGCCTCGCGCCAATTCGCGACGGACTCCTCGTAGATCGCGGAAAGCTGATCGACGACGGTATCGGCGGATGGATTCCTGTTC
>CBHTSV010000352.1:0-1675 GCA_966095215.1 uncultured Sphingomonas sp.
ACCATTGCTGGCCGAACGCGTTACGCGTCACGCCATGCTCCTGATAGCCGCCGCCATTGCCTCCGCCCTCCCGCTGGACGACTCGAGTCCATCGTCACGGCCGATTGTGCAGGCGCGCGCGGCAATCCGGATCGTCTCGGCCGCCCGCATCCAATGGGACCAACAGGCAAGCGGCGGAGAAATCCCGCGAGCGCGGGAGACGGTGGTCCAGACCACGGACGGGCCCAAAGCGGCGAAACTGATCGAATACGAGTGAACTAGCGCGCGGCTGCGCCAAGCGTGATCGTCAGCTCGTCGCCGCCCGGAGGGACGTTGACTTCGGCGCTGTTGAAGCTGGCGCTCGCTCCCGGCGGCAGGGTGCGCGCCGGTGGGGCGATCGTCCAGCTGTAGACGACCTTGCCGGTGCTGTTCTTGAGTTGCGCCTGAAGCGGCGGGACCGCTTGTTCCTTCGCGGTCGGATTGATCACCCGGCCGGTGACGGTCAGCAGTTCGTTCCCGCTTTCCAGCCTCTGCCGGTCCATATGCGTGGTGACCAGGGCAAGCGGGCTTGCTCCCATGCCGCCGAGACCCACTCGTGCCTTCCATTCGGACGGAGCGAAGAACCAAAAAGCAGCGGCAAGCGCCGCAACAAGGATGACGATAAAGAGGATCGTCAGAAGCGGGCTCCGGCCTTTCGGCTCAGCCTCGTCGGGCGCCGGGAATGGACTGAACTCGTCGTCCTGGGCTTCGCTCTCGGGCGGCTCCATCCAATCGATTGCAACCGCCGAAGGTTCGCCCGCAACCGGCAGCTCGACGTGCGGGGCAGTTTCAGCGTCGGGCGGTGGCGCGGTTTCGGACTCAGGTTCGGATATCCCCTCCGGCGCTGCCTCCTCCATCATCGCTTCTTCGTAAGCGCGTTCCTCGGCTTCTGGACCGCTCCTCGGGTCGATCACTGTCGCTCCGGCCAGGCTCTCGTCCTCGCCCTGCACCTCGGCTTCAGTTTCCATCGATGGCTGCAGCTCCATTTCGGGAGCAGCCTCGGGATCCTGGTGCCAGCTGTGCTTGCAGGCCGCGCAGCGGACTTGCCGGCCCTGGGGCGGAATGGCCCCTTCCTTGACCACATATTGCGTGCCGCAGTTGGGGCAGGTGAGGATCATTGGTTGAAATGCCCTCTTTCGGGACGGTCAGAGCACGGTAAACAGGAATGTGTCAGGCTTGGCAAGGCGACGCGCCCTGCCGAAGGTGCCGCTGGACGCGGGGGAGGAAAAGCTTCTGGTCGCGATCGCCGAATTCGACAGCGTTGGGCTGCGCTACGGCACAGGTGCCGAAGTGCTGCGCGATCTCGATTTCCGGCTGGGGAGCGGCGGCTTCTATTTCCTCACGGGACCTTCGGGCGCGGGCAAGACCTCGCTGCTGAAGCTTCTCTACCTGGCGCAGCGTCCGACCCGCGGGCGGATTTCACTGTTCGGAAAGGAGCTCAGCGGTGCGCCCCGCGACGCCCTGCCCCAGTTCCGGCGCCGGATCGGCGTCGTCTTCCAGGACTTCCGGCTGATCCGCCATTTGTCGGCCTTCGACAATGTCGCGCTCCCCCTGCGCATTGCCGGCAAAAGCGACGATGAAATCGACGGACCCGTGCGCGAAATGCTCGCCTGGGTAGGGCTTGCCGACCGATCGAGCGCACGGCCGCCGACACTGT
>CBHTSV010000353.1:0-6228 GCA_966095215.1 uncultured Sphingomonas sp.
CACCGCATTGTTGGGACCGTATTTGTTACGGAACCACTGCTTGACGTCAGCGAGGCTCGCCGCGTCGAGGTCGGCCATCGATCCGATCACCGTGTGGCCGTACGGGTGGTCTGGCGGGAACAGCTTGCCGAACAGCTCATACTGGGTGAGGCCGCCCGGACGGCTGTCGCCCTGGCGCTTCTCGTTCTGGACGACTCCGCGCTGGTTATCGAGCACGGCCTGAGTCACCGCGCCGAGCAGATGGCCCATGCGGTCGCTTTCCATGAACAGCAAGCGGTCGAGCGCGCCCTTCGGCGCCGTCTCGTAATAATTGGTGCGATCGAAATAGGTCGTGCCGTTGTAATCGGTCGCGCCGATCTGGTTGAGATACTCGAAATAGTCGCCGGGCAGATTCTCCGTCCCGTTGAACATCAGATGTTCGAACAGGTGCGCGAAGCCGGTCTTGCGCTTCGGCTCGTCCTTGGAACCGACATTGTACCAGGTCGAAACGGCGACGAGCGGCGCCTTGTGGTCCTCGTGGACGATGACGGTGAGGCCGTTCTTGAGCCGGAAGATGCTGTGCGGAATGTCGACCTGCTTCACCAGCGTCGGGATCGGCACCGACTTCGCTTGCGGCGCGGCGGCTAGCGCGGGCGGCGTGAGGACGGTCGCACAGGCCAGCAGGGCGAAGCTGCTCAGATAACGCATCGGCTTGGAATCTCCGGTAATTTTCGGCTTGGCGAAGCGGACCTTAACGGCGCTTGCCGATATCGCAACGGCTGTCGCCGGCCCTTGCCTCTCATTTTCGATGAACGGCAGCTCCGCGGCTGCTCATTGAAACTTTGTATAGCTGCGGAAATGCACGCCGAAGCTTCGCAGGCCTAGTGAGCCGACTCCCCCAACCCCATCAGGGAGTAATGCTCATGCGAAAATCGATTCACCTTCTTGCCGTCGCCGCAGCGCTCGGTCTCGCCAGCGGCGCGATCGCCGCGACCAAGCCGGCGACCAAGGCCACGGCCGCTCCTTCGGCGCACGCTTCCGCGACTGCGGCGAAGCATGCTTCGGCCAAGGCCGCCAAGCCGAAATATTCGATGTCCCAGGCGCGCGCGATCGCTCACAAGACCGCGCCCGGCCGGATCATCAAGACGGCGATGGCCGACGGCCGCTACGTCTTCGACGTGAAGCAGAAGAACAATGTCGAGGAAGTTGCCGTTGACGCGAACACCGGAAAAGTCGTTGAGAACCATTCCGAAGGAAAGACGGACCGCGACAAGGGCAAGGAGGAGTAACCCGGCCCCGTGAGGATCCTGGTAGCAGAAGATGACAGGGAAACGGGCGAGTTCATCCGGCAGGGCCTGGGTGAGCTCGGCCACAACCCCCTGATCGTCGAAAGCGGCGCCGACGCTCTCCACGTCCTTTCGACCGAGGATTTCGACATCGCCATCCTCGATCGGATGCTGCCAGGAACCGACGGATTGACGATCGTCCGGCGGATCCGCGCCGCCGACATCGCCACTCCGGTCCTGCTGCTGACGGCCCTCGGCCGGATCCAGGACAGGGTGGACGGCCTCGAGGCAGGCGCCGACGATTATCTCGTCAAGCCCTTCGCCTTTTCGGAGCTCGCCGCGCGCGTCAACGCGCTCGGCCGGCGCAAGCCGCTGCAGACGGAAGTGACGCGGCTGGAGCACGGGCCCATCATGATGGACCTGCTGAAGCGGCAGGTCATGCGCGACGGCAAGACCGTACTGCTGCAGCCGCGCGAATTCCGGCTGCTTGAGGAGCTCCTGCGGGAGAACGGCAAGGTCGTGACCCGCACCATGCTGCTCGAGCGCGTCTGGAATTATCATTTCGACCCGCAGACCAACATCGTTGAGACGCACATCAGCCGGCTTCGCTCGAAGCTCAACGAAGGCAGCAGGCCCGACGTCATCGAAACGGTCCGCGGAGTCGGCTACCGAATGGCGGACAATGGGTAGCTGGCGCACCAGCGCCGCCTACCGGATCGCCTTCGCGAACTTCGCCGCCTTCGCGATCGGCCTCGCTCTCCTTGGCGTGGTCGTCTTCGCCGTGATGCACATCACCTTCTCGCGCCAGCTCGATGCGATGATGACGGACGAGGCGCAGACGCTCGTCGATGAATATCGCGTGGGCGGGAATCAGAATCTCGCCGATGCGATTGCCGAGCGCGAAGCGTCCGGAAGCCCCACGCGAATGCTCTACGCCGTCTTCGCTCCAGACGGGCGCCGGGTCCTTGGCGGGCTGCAGGCGCGGCGCCCACCGGCCGGAATGCACGAGATTTCATTCGTCGATCCGAACGGCGGTCCGGACAGCGCGCGCGCCGGGGCGATCGACCTGTCGCCGCGCGAACGGCTCGTGGTCGCCGCCGACCAGGAATGGATCGAGCGCATCGACGACACCGTGATCGCAGTCTTCGCGGTCGCGTTCGCTGTCGCCTGCATCCTTGCGCTCGTCGGCGCCGCGATCCTCGGCTCCTTTCTGCGGCGGAGGCTGCGCTCGATCAGCCGCGCCGCTGAGACGATCATCGCCGGCGACATCCGCGAGCGGATGCCGGTGAGCCCGCGCCGCGACGAGTTCGATCAGCTGGCGGTGACTCTGAACCGGATGCTCGACAGGATCGAGAGCCTGCTCGAGAACCTGCGGCAGGTGTCGAGCGACGTTGCGCACGACCTGAGGACGCCCCTGGCGCGCCTCCGCACTCGCCTCGAGCAGGGCGTGCTGCAGAACGATGCGCCGGGCAGCAGGGCCGTGCTCGAGGACGCGATTGGCCAGGTCGACGAGGTCCTCTCGCTGTTCGCGGCAATCCTCCGCATCTCGGAGGTCGAAAGCGGGCAGCCGCGCCGCTTCTTCGAGCCTGTCGACTTGACGGGCCTGCTCACCGACCTCGCGGAGAGCTTCGCCCCGGCCATCCACGACGGCGGGCGGTCTCTGGTCTGGTCGATCGAGCCCGGCCTCATCGTCGAAGGCGACCGCGAGCTGCTCGCGCAGGCCGTCGTGAATCTGGTCGAAAATGCCCAGCGGCACACGCCGGTCGGAACGGTGGTCCGACTGACGGCCGAAGGGGACAACCGCCTGGTCCGCATTCGGGTAGCCGACAACGGTCCCGGCGTCCCCAATGCGGACCTTCATCGCGTCGTCCGGCGCTTCGCCCGCCTGGAATCAAGCCGCAATACCGCCGGCTATGGCCTCGGGCTCAATCTCGTCAGCGCGGTGGCCGCTCTCCATGGCGGTCGCCTGCTCCTGAAGAACGCCGGGCCCGGGCTTGTCGCCACGGCCGAGCTTCCCGGGAAGCGGGTCCGCAAATCGCCCGGCGCCGGAGATCAGCGGAAAGACCGGGAAAGGGTTCATTGAGCCCTCGCGACCACGCGACGGGCGCGCTGACCAAGGTCCCCGCGGTCACGCTCGGCTTCTGGGTCATCAAGATCCTCGCGACCACGCTCGGCGAGACCGGCGGCGACACGGTCAGCATGAGCTGGCTTGGCGAGACCACGGGCGCGGCGGGACAATCTGGCGTCAACGGCTATCTCGTCGGGACAGCCCTCTTCGGCATCGCGCTCATCCTGCTCGTTTGGGCGCAGATCCGCGCAAGCAGCTTCAAGCCGTGGCTCTACTGGATGACGATCGTCGCCTCGACTACCTGCGGAACAACGCTCGCGGATTTCGCCGACCGGTCGCTCGGCATCGGTTACGCCGGCGGCTCGCTTCTGCTTCTCGCCTGCGTGCTCCTCTCGCTTCTTGCCTGGCAGCGTACGCTCGGAAGCATCAGCATCGACACCGTCGCCTCGTCCCGCGCGGAGACTTTCTACTGGATCACCATCACCTTTTCGCAGACGCTCGGCACCGCGCTCGGCGACTGGGTCGCGGATGCGGGCCTCGGCTTTGGCGGCGGAGCCTTGCTGTTCGGCGCTGCACTCGCGATCCTCGCGATCCTCTACCGCACGACCCGGATCAGTCACGTCGCCTTGTTCTGGGCGGCGTTCATCCTGACCCGGCCGCTCGGAGCGACCCTCGGCGACTTGCTCGACAAGCCCGTCGCAAACGGCGGTCTCGACTTCAGCCGCCCGCTGGCCTCGGCGGTCATGGCGGCGCTGATCGCTGCTCTGATCCTCGTTCTGCCGCAGCGTGCCGCGATTCGGCGGCCACTCACTGCGCCGGTTCGAGCAGGGGCTTCCCCTTCGTCACGAGATAGGTCGTGATCTCCGTCGCCGGCCCCGCCCCTACATTCTTGACGGAATGCACCAGGCCATACGGGATGAACAAGGTGTCGCCCCGCTTGAGCCGCGCCGCAGGCTGACCGTCGAGCCGATATTCCACGACTCCCCGAAGCACATAGACGATCTCCTCGCCGGGATGGCTGTGCCGTGGCACCTCCGCCTTCGGCTCCAGGTTCACCTCGACCTGGATCGCCTCGTGGCCGGGGTCGCTGAGGTCGTGCCGCGAAAGGTTCGAGCGTGAGACGCCCTTGTCCTGTGCGGAAGCAGCGCTTGCCACAACGAGTCCGGCGACAGCCGCCGCTCGCGCGAATTCGAGAATCATTCCTACCCTCCCCCATGTGAGCGACCATCATACACGCACGGACGGCGCCTATCGACGCCGCGACTCGCTCCGCCTGTGGATGAAGTGTAGGACCCGGGCAGGGGGCCGCATGATCAACTCACTCCGGAGCTAAAAGGTGGCCGTGAAGCCGCCCGCGAGGACGCGCCTCGCCAGCACGGCGCAGGTCCTGACGGGGACCGCCGCGGGCATCGCCTTGCTCTATTTTCTGCGCAACATCCTGGTCCCGTTCGTCATCGCCTTCGTGTTGGTGGTGCTGGTCGAAGCGCTGGTGACGTGGATTCGCCGCGTCTGGCCGCGCGGCCCGCGCTGGCTCGTGTCATGGATCGCGGGGCTGGCGGTGATCGTCGCGGCTGCCGGCGGGATTTTCGCCCTGGCGCAAGGCGGCGTGCAGCTGGTCCAGCAGGCCCCGGCGCTCATCGACCGGATCGAGCAGGTCGTGCAGTCGATCGGCCGCGCTCTTCGCCTGCGCGAGACGCTCCACCTCAGCGCGCTTCTCGGCCAGGTCAATCTGGCCCGCATCGCGGGCTACATCCTCTCTGGGGTCCAGGGCGTCGGTGGCACCGTCCTCCTCGTCATCATCTATTTCGGATTCATGGTGTTCGGCCGCCAGCGGATCAGCCGCAAGCTCGATGCGATGGCGACCGAGTCCCGCAAGGACGACCTGACGCGCGCGCTGATCGAACGCGCTGCCGCCGACGTCCGCACTTACATGTGGGTGCAGACCGTCACGGGCCTGATCATCACGGCCGGGGCAGTCGCGGTGATGTTGTTCGTAGGCCTCGACAATGTGCTGTTCTGGGCGGTGGTCTTCTTCCTGCTGACCTTCATTCCGCAGATCGGAGTGACGGTCGGCTCGGTCGCCCCGGCGCTTTTCGCGCTGCTCCAGTTCCCGACCACCTGGCAGGCGATCCTGATCTTCGCCGTGATCCAGGTGGTCGCCTTCGTCGTCGGCAATCTCATCTACCCGCGCATGCAGGCCGACACGCAGAACATCGATCCGGTGGCGACGATTCTGTCGCTGTCGTTCTGGACGGTGCTGTGGGGCATTCCCGGCGCTTTCCTCGCGGTGCCGATGACGCTCATGCTGATGATGATCTTCGCGCAGTTCGAGAACACGAAATGGGTCGCCGCCGCTTTGTCCAATGACGGCAAGCCGGATTTTCGCAGGTCGGTTTAGCTACCGCGTCGCGGGTGCAAGATTGGACCGCTTCCTGTACTCCGCCTCGAATTGCTGGAGCTCCTGCGCCGGGATATCGGATACCGCCGCAAAACGCAGGCCATCCTCGCTCCATTCGGCGAGCGCAAAACCGTCCTCGACCGACGAGCGGCCCCTCGACTCCTCCGCCGGCCAGACGAACAGGTTCACCGTGTGTAGCCGCCGGTGATAGACGATCGCAGCCACGGTCTTCCCGTTGATTGAATCCAGGCGACCGCCGGCGAGCGGGAAACCCTTGTCCGCCAGCTCCGGCACCGGCGGAGCGAAATCGATCTTCCCGTTGAACCACGGCTTCACGATGTGCTGGTTGGTCGTCTGAACGTCGGTGAGGTGGCCGGGCTGGAGTGAGCGCACGTGGCTGGACACTAGCTGCTGGTCGATCATCGACGTTTCGCCGGTCCCCGGCAGCGCGAGGATTGCCAGCGACGCGGCGAGTGCTCCAACCATGCCCGGAGCGA
>CBHTSV010000354.1:0-3327 GCA_966095215.1 uncultured Sphingomonas sp.
AACATTCGGAATCGGCGAGCAGAAGCCTGCGACCGCTCCTCTCGTGGTGCAGCTCCCCTGCAGCGGCGCATCGAACGCGACCTGCAGGAAGTCCTTGTTGAAGAGGTTCTGCCCCCACAGCTCGATCGCCCACATGACCGCAGGTCCGTGAATACCGACGCGAGCGTTCACCACGATGAACGCGTCCTGGGTCTTCTCGATGTCGAGGTCCGAACCCGTATTGAATGTGCTCATGTGCCGGATATCGGCGTAGACGAGGCCCCGCAGCCCGCTGCCACCGAGAGGCGGAGTCCAGGCAATCGATCCGGTAGCCGTCCACTCCGCCGAGTTCGAAATCCTTCGGCCCGGCAGCTGGAAGAGCGCATTGGTCAAGGCGCGACCATCCGCACCCACGAGATTGTCGCGGTACTTGGTATTCGCCATCACGAGACCGGCATTGATCGCAAGGTCGCGCATCGGCCGGGTGAACGCCTCGAGCTCGAAGCCGACGCTCTTCACGCCCGCCCTGAGCTTGCCCGTGCAGGGCCCGGTGAGAGCGCTGTTGTCCGTGTCGGCGCCCCCGAGATCCTCACTGCAGCTGTTGATGTTCTCGACGATGAAGTTGAGCCCGTTGAACGTATTGAGCTGGAAGTTTCTGAAGACCTGGTGGAAGAGCGCGAGGTTCACGTCGATTCCACGGCCATTGTACTTGGCGCCGACCTCGAACGCGTCGTTGAGCTCCGGCTTGAACTTCAAATTCTCGCCAGATGCGACGATGCCCTGGCATCCGATCTGCGCAGTGCTGACGCAGATGGCGCCATTGCCCGACAGCGGCGGAGTCGTGAGGACAGTCCCCGGAGGAGCGCCCGTCGGCAGCGCCTGGGCGCGCCACAGCGCCGAACGATCGAGGTTGAAGCCGCCCGCCTTGTAGCCGCGCGAATAGCTGGCGTAGGTCAGCAGCCGGTCCATCGGCTTGTAGCTCAGCACTCCGGTCCACGAGAGCCTGCTTTCGGTGAGCTCGTCGTCGAGCGCCAGCGACCCCCCGGGGACCGATGGACTGACGCATGGAAGCGTCTGGAGCGAGGTTCCCGAAAAGACCGTGCACAGGATATTGTTGTCTGTGAGCGCCGCATCGAGCGTCTTCTTCTCATGCGTGTAGCGCGCGCCGAGCGTGAGCTTCAGCCGGCCGTCGGCGGTAATCGAAAAGATGTTGTGCGTGAACAGCGCCCAGTTCTTGCTGGACTGATCGTACACATCGAGAAGCGACGCGCCGTTAAGCGTCCTTCCGATGAACGACGGTCCGCCTAGTGCGATCGCAAGATTGGTGAAACCGCTGTTCGTGAACGGCGCGCCCGCAAAAGCGCCGAGCCGAGCGAAAGCGGCGAGCACCGGCTGCTGCGAAGCCGGCAGCGCCGGCAGGATCGCTCCCGCCAGCGCCGTATTGAAGCAGGTCGAGTTGGCCGCCGTGCTCGGCTGCAGGAGGGTGTCGGGTATTAATGGCGAGGCCGCGAAATTGTTCGCGACCAGGCAGTTGGCGTACCGGGCATAATCGTTGCCGTACGCCAGATTGTCCTTCAGCCGCAGCTTCTCGTTCGCGTAATAACCGCCGACCAGCCAGTCGAGCCGGTTGTTGAAGGTATTGCCCTGGAGCCGAAGCTCCTGGGTGAAGGTCTTGAAGCGGTTGAATGAATTGCCGTCGCTGGCGCGGAACAGGATGTCGAGATTGTTGAAGTCGGCGTCCTGGCCGCGCGTATATTTGTTATAGCGGTAGGCGCTGATCGACGTCAGCTCGGCCCAGCCCATGTCGTAGACCGCTTCGCCGGAGAGGCCATAGTCTTTGACCCGGCTGGCATAATCCCGGCCCGGAGTGATCGCGACGCGCCGCGCGAACGTGTCGTCCTGGATCGTTTCGGGGGTCCCCGACAGCCCGCGCTCGATGAATGCGATCGTCGAGGGCTGCTCGGTCACCGTAGTGCCGGTCGCGACCGTATTGTGCGCCGGAAGGAAGGGCGCGGCGCAGCATTCCTCGTCGCGATGCGTATAGTCGCCGATCAGCCGGAAGGAGAAATTGTCGCTCGGCTGGAAGAGGCCCTGGGCGCGAAGCATCCAGCGGTCGCGGTCGTTCACGCGCCGGCCGGAGAAGACGTCCTTGAGGAAGCCGTCGCGCTTCAGATAAACGCCGTCGATACGGGCGGCGATCGTGTCGGTGATCGGCCCGGTAATGCTCGCTTCGAGGCGGCGCATGTCATAATTGCCGACGTCGATCTGGCCGCTGACCTCCGGCTCGAACCGGGGCTTAGCGGTGATGATCGAGATGAGGCCCGCCGATGTATTGCGCCCGAACAGGGTGCCCTGCGGTCCGCGGAGCACCTCGATACGGTCAAGCGGACCGAGCTCGGTGAGGCCCATGCCCGCGCGGGAGCGCTAGACGCCGTCGATGAAGATGCCGACCGAGCCTTCGAGGCCCGGGTTGTCGCCGACCGTGCCGACGCCGCGAATTCTCGCGACCGCCGCGCCGCCTTCAGAGGAGGTCGAGGAGACGAGGAGCGACGGCGCAACCTGGTTGAGCTGGCGAATGTCATTCGCGCCGGTGTTCTCGAGAGACTGAGCGGTGACCGCGCTGACCGCCATCGGAACGTCGGACAGGGCCTCGTTGCGGCGGGTCGCGGTGATGACGATGTCGCTGGTGTCGACCGGCTGCTGCTCGCGCGCCTGATCCTGCGCTGCCGCCCCTTCAGTCGCGCCCGGAGTCGGCTGGGCCGTTTGCTTGTCGGTGTCGGTGGTGGACGTTGCGGTCTGGGCAAATGCCGGAGTCGCTACTGCAAAGAGGCCTGCGGAAAGCAGCCACGTCGACTTGCGGATCATTGTCTCTCCCCTTTGAGCGCGTGGAGCGCGCTTGGGGCAGACGCTAATCCCGAACGGGGCCGTAATGGAAGCGAGCGCGGTTCGTGCGGAGGACGAATGACGCCACCCTGCAGCAATTTGGCAACAGCAATGTAAGTAGTGGTGTCGGCTACGGATCCCGGATCACCCCGGACCTGATCCAGGCCGGGATGACTCGCGCGCGGTCATTTGGGCGCGAGCACCATCAGCATCTGGCGGCCTTCCATGCGCGGGTGCGCTTCGATCTTCGCCATTTGCGCCGTCTGCTCCTGCACGCGGCGGAGGACGGCCATACCGAGCTCGCCATGCGCCATCTCGCGGCCGCGGAAGCGCATGGTGACCTTCACCTTGTCGCCTTCCTCGAGGAACTCGAACACCTTCTTCATCTTGGTGTCATAGTCGTGGTCGTCGATGTTCGGACGCATCTTGATCTCCTTGATCTCCTGCGTCTTCTGCTTCTTGCGC
>CBHTSV010000355.1:0-5059 GCA_966095215.1 uncultured Sphingomonas sp.
GGCGAGATGACGCGCCAACACTATCGGATGCTCGGCATCAACCTGCTGCTCAGCCTCCTCATCATGTATTTCGCCATGTTCGCGATGATCTGGAGCCGGGGCGAGTTCATCCAGAACATCAATTTCTTCTACATGGCGCTGATCATGTGGGCGCCGATGGCCGCGGTCATGCTGCTCACGATGAAGCCGATGTACCCGAATGCGAAGCTCAATGCCGTGCTCTACGCGGTCTTCGCTGTCGTGTTCATCCTGTCCTTCGCGGGCATTCGCGCTCAGGCGCTGGTCGGCGATGAGCAATTCCTGCGCTCGATGATCCCGCACCATTCGGGCGCGGTGCTGATGTGCAACAAGGCACAAGTCCGCGATCCGGAGATCAAGCAGTTGTGCGGCAACATCATCCGCTCGCAGACCGAGGAAATCATCCAAATGAAGGCGATCATGCAGCGCCTTTGAGTTGTCCTGCCTTCGGACTAACGCGCGTTCATCGCTCTTTCACCATGAAGCCGGCGCAGCTTCGCGACCTTGCCTCGCGACACCTCAGGCGCGCTGTTCCCCCAGGCATTACGAACATAGGTCGCGACTGAAGCGATCTGCTCGTCGTCGAGCTTCCACCCGAACGCGGGCATGCCCGGTGACGTCGGCCTCGCCGGCGTCGGTACTGCCCTGGTCCCCTCGAGGATGATCCGCACGATGGTCGTCGGGTCGCGCGCCTGGACCGCCGCATCGCCTGCCAACGGCGGGAAATATCGCGTCTGGCCCTCGCCGTTCGAACCATGGCATGCCGCGCAGGTATCGATGAAGATCGCCTGCCCGGCGCGCATGGCTGCCTCGCTTGGCGGTTTGACGCCCTTCACTGCATGAGCCGGCAGCGCCTTCAAATAGGTAGCAATCGCGGCCAGGTCTGAATCGCTCATCCGGCTCGTCGAAAGATAGACGACCTCCTGCATCCCTCCGGACGCGCTGGCATGAGCATTGCGGCCGCTGCGCAGATATTCGACCACGTCCCCCTGGCTCCAGCTGGCGAGGCCTCGCCGGGCGGTGCCGGTGAGGTCGAGCGCCACCCAGTCGTCCAGCGTGTATCCGCGCAATGCGCGCTTGTTGCGATCCGCGCCGAGGAAGTTCTTGGGCGTGTGGCACCCGCCGCAATGGCCCGGGCCCCAGACGAGATAGGCGCCGCGGTTCCACTCGGCGCTCATCGCAGGGTTGGGCCGGAACTCGCCCGGCCGGAAGAACAGGGCATTCCAGATCTTCATGAGGAAGCGGATGTTGAGCGGGAACGGCAGCTTGTTGCGCGGCTTGACCTGGTAGGTTGGCGGAAGCGTCCGCAGATAGGCCCAGATCGCGTCGACGTCGGCGCGGCTCATGCGCGTGAAATAGGTGTAGGGGAAGACCGGGTAGAGGTTCTTTCCGCCATGCGCGATGCCCTTGTGCATCGCGCGGTAGAAGTCGGCCTCGCTCCACTTGCCGATGCCCGTCTGGGGATCTGGAGTGATGTTCGCCGAGTAGATGATCCCGAAGGGCGTTCTGATGGGCCGCGCACCGGCGAATTCTTGTCCGCCCGGATTGGTGTGGCAGGCCCTGCAATCCCCGGCGCGCGTCAGGTAGCGGCCGCGCGCAACCGGGTCCGCGCTGTTCTGGTCGAGTGCGTCGGGCGGAGCTGCGGCGTCGGACGGCGGGCCCCATGCCGTCACCTCGTCCATGGGATAATCGGCATTGGCGCGAGGCAGGCCGACGGCCGCTCCGCCCGGATCGTTGACGCCTTGCGGAACAGCGGGAGCTGCACGCTGGTAGGGACCTGTCGCGCAAGCCACTACGAAGCTCGCCAGCGCGGCGCAAAGCGCGATGGTGGGGGCGCGGCCCATCAGGCGTGGACCAGCGGGCCTGGCGACTTGACGTACTCGTTGACGATCGCCTCGGCGGACAAATAGCTGAGCGCCGCCACCGTCCCCATCGGATTGTAGCCGGCGTTTTGCGGGAAGGCGCTGGCGCCCGCGACGAAGACGTTGGGCACGTCCCAGCTTTGAAGATAGCGGTTGATCGCGCTCGTCTTCGGGTCGGATCCCATGATTGCCCCACCAGTCGTGTGCGTCGTCTGGTAAGGGCTGATGTCGTACGAGCCGCTGCGCTTGTTCACCTTGATCTCGCGGCCGCCCATGGCGCGGCCGATCGCCGCGGCCTTCGCGGTCAGATAATCGCTCATCCGATGCTCGTTATCGGTGAAGTCGAAGGTCATCCGCAGCAGCGGCCGGCCCAAACGGTCGCGGTACGTCGGGTCGAGGTCCAGATAATTGCCGCGATGGCTCATCACCGCTCCGTGCGTGACGATCGGAACGGTTCTCAGGTAATTCGAAGCCATGGCGCGCTTGAACTCCGCGCCCCATTTCGGCGTCTTGTCGGGCACGGGATGGGTCTCGATCGGCCGGGCGCCGGTATTGAGCGCCCCAAGATAGCCGCCGCCGATGAATCCAAGGCCGCGGTGGTCGAAATTGTCGCCGTTGAAGTCGTCGATGATCATGCCCAGCGCGCCGGCGCCAATGAACGGATTCGTGATCTTGTCGTCGTAGAACACATTGACAGACGACACGATCTGGTAGGCGTAATTCTTGCCCACCGTCCCGGTGCCGGTGCGTGGATCGTAGGGCGGCCCGATGCCCGACAGGAGCATCAGCCGCACGTTCTCCGGCGTAAAAGCGGTCAGGATCACGATGCTCGCAGACTGGAAGGACGGCATCCCGTTCTCGTCGATGTAGGTCACCCCCATCGCGTGCCGCCGGTCCCGCGTCAGCTCGACCTTCGTCACCTCGCAATAGGTGCGGAGGGTGAAATTGGGTCGCGGCATCAGCACCGGCAGGATGGTCGTCTGGGGGCTCGACTTGGAATCGTTGCCGCAGCCGAACTTCTCGCAAAACCCGCAATAAGTGCAGGCCGCGAGCTGCACGCCGAGCGGATTGGTATAGGCCCGCGACATGTTCGCCGCCGGGTGCGGGAACGGATGGTAACCAAGGCCGGCGGCCGCCTGGCCGAACAGGCTCGGCCCGTAAGTCATCTTCAGCGGCGGATTGGGATATTCGCGAGAGCGCGGCCCCTCGAACACATTCCCGCCCGCCCGGATCTGGCCATTGAGGTTGCCGGCCCTGCCTGAAACTCCGCACAGATATTCGAACCTGTCGTAATAGGGCTCCAGCTCGGCGAAGGTGACCGGATAGTCCTGGATCGTCATGTCGTCGGCCGTCACCGCGTCGGCGCCGTAGCGTTCGAGATTGTGACTCCGCGCGGCGAAGTCAGTCGGCAGGAAGCGCCACACCTGACCGTTCCAGTGGACACCTCCGCCGCCGACGCCCGCGCCGGGGAAGAAAGAGCCCAACCGTCGCATTGGCAGCGCGAGCTGGTCCGCCTTGTTGCGGAAGGTCAACGTGTTGTGCGCGACGTTCTGGAACAGGCGGTGGCGCCACATGTAGCGCAGCTCGTCCTGGTCGAACGGGATGTTGAAGCTGTTCGGCGCGGTTCGCCAGCCACCTCGCTCGAAAGCAAGCACGTTGAGTCCCGCGGCCGTCAGCGCTTCGGCCATGATCGCGCCGGTCCAGCCGAACCCGACGAGCACGACGTCGACCGCTGGCGACGACATCAGCGGCGCTGCCTCCACTCGCTTCGGCCGAGGAGGCCGACCGGCGGCAGCGGGTAGGCCTGGCCGTAGCTTTCGACGAAGGGGCGATGATCGTAGCGCGCGCCGGGGAAGCCGATCATCCGCCACGGCCCCATGTCGCGATTGCCGCCGTAGATCGGATCGGAAAAATAGCCTTCGATCGTGTTCTGCAGGAGCAGCGCGAAGAACGCCTTGGCATTGGCGCCTGGACCGAGGTCCGCGTCGCCCGCCTCGAGCGCCTTCAACGCCTTGTCCTGCGCCGCAGGATCGAGTGCCGCGAAGGCGCCGCCGTAGTTCGCCGCGCTCCAGCGATCGATCGCCGGGATTGCCGCGCGATACACCTCGGCCGGGGATTGCATCTGCCAGCCCTGCGTCGGCAGCCCCTTCGGGAACGGCCCCTGCAGATAGAAATGGTCGCCCGCGCCATAGGGACCGGCGAGCTGGCGATCGATGAAGCGCGGCACTCCCGCTTCGATCGCTCCGGGCCCGGTCGAGTCAGACGGGATCAGGCGCTCCACCGCTGCTTCGACGAAGGCCGCTTCCGACGGGCTGAGGAAAATATATCCGGGCCGGTCGTCGATGCGGTTGGGCCGGTCCGACGTGTTCGCCGCCCATGGCATCCGCCGCCGGATCGTGTCGGCCAGCGCGCGCGCCGGAAGCATCCAGGCGACCGTCGAAAAGGCGGTGCCGAGGCTCAATGCCAGGCGACGGCTTACCCCATGGTTGCTCATCGAGCGTCCCTTTCGACGGCTCGTCCCCCCGCCATTGTTTGCCGCATCCGAATGCGGGGCGGCCCGGTTCAGGGGCGCAAACCGAGCCGCCGTTGCCGCCCCCAACGGGCTGGCTCGATGCTAAGTTCCTACGGCTGAAGCACGGCGCGATTGCGCGCTCGACGAATGGCCGAAGCGCAGATCTACGGAGTCATTTTACGGTGTAGAGCGCGGCATTCATCTGCCGGACCGCATCACGCCTCTCCGGATCGACGCAGACGACATCCCTTGTGAACGCCTCGCGCCTCACAAGGCCCGAGCGGCATGTGTAGGCTCCGTCCGGGCCATCGGCCCAATTGCTCGCGGCTTGCTGGTTTTCTTCGTCCGTCCGCGACGCTTCGTCAGGGTCTACGCAGAGCCAGTCGCGCGGACCGGCGTTGCGCCAGACCAGGCCGGGCGAGCATTGCCAGCCACCCGGCAAATAACGGGGCCGCTCGGCGATGCTCCAGGAGCGCGGCACGGCTGCGGAGGACGCGCGCGCGGTCACCGCGGCCGTCGTCGCGAGAGTCGCTCCGACGGCCTCATTCGCCGGCGCGCTCTTCGCCATGGATTCCGTCGCCGAACCGATGAGCAACAGGGCAAGTACGGCGGACAAAGTCGATCCGGCATGCGCCATTGCGACCCTCCTGGCCGGCGGCGCATTCCG
>CBHTSV010000356.1:0-8355 GCA_966095215.1 uncultured Sphingomonas sp.
GGCGGCGATGGGGCGAATCAAAACGAGAACCTGCTCGCTTTGCTCGGCACTCCGACCGAGGACTTCAATGCGCTCGTTTCCGCGAAGCTCGACGTCAGCGATAATGTCCAGCTGTTCGCGGAAGCTTCGGGCGGAGAGTCGAATGTCGGCGGAGCGTCGCAGGAGCCGCGCGACCGCGGCAATCTCGTGATCCGCCGCGACAATGGCTTCCTGCCGCAAAGCGTGCGCGACCTGATGAGCGCCAACAACCTGCAGACGATCACGATCGGGCGGGTGAGCAACGACACCGGCAAGATCAGGCTCGATCGCGACGACACGGTCTATGAGGCGGTCGGTGGAGCGACGGCCCATTTCGGCGGCTGGACGGCCGACGCCTACGCCCAATACGGCCGCAATCTCTACGACCTCGACTTCGGCCCGAATAACCGCAAGCAGATCGAGTTTCAGAGGGCGGTCGACGCGGTGGTCGATCCCGCTACCGGGCAGGTCGTCTGCCGATCGGGAGCCGCCGGCTGCATCCCCGTCAATCCGTTCGGCGACGGGGCGCTGAGGTTGAACGATTATGTGAACGGCACGGCGAAGTTCCGGCTCGTGACGCGGCAGGCCGTTGCCGCGGCCAACCTGCGCGGGACTCCGTTCTCGACCCGGGCGGGGCCGGTCGCCTTCGCCACGGGCGCTGAATTTCGCCGCGACAGCGCGACGGGCACGTCGGACGCGATCTCGCAGCGGATGAACCCGAACGGCTCCGTCGGCGGCTGGATTCTCGGCAACCAGCTTCCCCTGAAGGGCGTCGTCAAGGTGTTCGAGACCTATGCGGAGGCGCAGGCGCCGCTCGCGTCGGGAACGAAGCTGGCGCGCGAGCTCAGCATCAACGGCGCGGTGCGGCGGACGCATTATTCGCTGAGCGGGACGGTCTACACGTGGAAGATGGGCGGCGTCTGGGAGCCGATGTCGGCAATCCGCCTCCGCGCCACGCGATCGCGCGACATCCGCGCACCCAACATCTCCGAGCTGTTCGAGAATGGCGGAAGCTCAAACACCAACGTGTTCGATCCGGTGCTCGGCCGCGCGGTGCAGGTGCGCGAGATCAGCGCCGGCAACCCGAATCTGAAGCCGGAGAAAGCGGACACGCTGACGGCGGGGGCCGTGCTCCGGCCGGGGTTCGCTCGCGGCCTCAGCGCGTCGGTCGATTATTACGACATCAGGATCCGCGATGCGATTGCGACGCTCGGTGCGCCGACGCTGGCGCAAGGCTGCTTCGCCGGGAACCAGCTCTACTGCCAGTCGATCACGTTCAATCCTGACGGAAGCATCGCCTTCATCACGAACACGCGATTGAACCTGGCGCAGGCGGCGACGCGCGGCGTGGATTTCGAGCTCAATTACTCGCGGCCGCATGTGCTCGGCGGGTCGCTCTCCACGCGATTGCTGGCGACGCGCGTGCTCAAGCTCGAGTTCGAGACGCCGGCCGGTGTCCAGGACCGCCTTGGGCAGGTGAGCAATTTCAACCGGACGCAGGGCGTTCCGAAATGGGCGGGTGACGCCTTCGTCGACTACCAGCGCGGGCCGCTTCGGCTCGGGCTGCAGGCGCGGTTCGTCGGGGCCGGAAAGTTCAGCACGATCCTGCACGAAGGCGCCGGCGATGCGCTGTCGGTCAACCGCAACCATGTGCCGGCGTTCGTCTATGTGGCGCCCTCGGTCGCTTATCGCGTGGGATCGCCAGGAAGACGCTCGGCGGAGCTGTTCGCGGTCGTGAACAACCTCTTCGACACCGATCCGCCGATGATCCCGTCGGGCGCTGCTGGCGGAATCAACGAGAGCAGCACCAACGGCCAATTCTACGACGTGGTCGGCCGCTATCTCCGCGTCGGCGTGCGCTTCACCCTTTAGTCGCGAGGAACCCGAGTGATGAGCCCATTTGTCCTTCTGTTGAGCGCGGCGGCCGCTAGCGCACCCGCCGACCTCATCATCCGCGATGCCCACATCGTGACCGTCGACAGCAAATTCTCGACCGCTCGCGCGGCAGCGATACGCGGCGGCCGCTTCATTGCAGTCGGCAGCGATGCGGAGGTGATGCGCACCGCGGGGCCGAAGACCCGCGTGGTCGATTTGCACGGCAAGACGGTTCTCCCTGGATTCAACGACACGCATGTGCACCTCACCGCGGGCAAGGAGCTGGAGACCCAGGTCGACCTGACGCACATCCGGTCGATCAAGGATATCCAGGCCGCGATCTCCGAGCGCGCGAAACAGGTGAAGCCGGGCGAGTGGATCGTCGGCACGCGCGGCTGGTGGGAATATCAGCTGGCGGAAGGCCGGCTGCCGACGCGACGCGACCTCGATGCCGCGGCGCCGAACAATCCGGTGAGCATTCCGGGCCCGCATTACGCGATCGTCAACAGCCGGGCGCTCCAGCTCGCAGGGATCACTCGCGACACCCCGGATCCCCAGGGCGGACAGATCTACAAGGACGACAAAGGCGAGCCGACCGGACTATTGATGGACAATGCGGGCAGGCCGATCCGACACTTACTCCCGCGGCCGACCGAGGAGCAGCAGATCGCGGGGATGAAGCGCGTGCTGGCGCTGGTGAACAGCCACGGAATCACCAGCGCGGGCGATCCGAGCGGGGACGCGGACGATGCCGCGCTGTTCCGCAAGCTTCGCGGCAAGGGGCAGCTCACCGTCCGCGTGGACTTCTCGTACAACATCGATCCGGCCGAGCCGCTCGAGAAGGTCGAGAGCGAGCTAAAGGCGCTGCCCAAGCTTGGATCGGACGGCGATGGCATGTTCCGCTCCGACGAGATCGGCGAGACGGGTCTCGATGGCGCGGAGCTCACGGCATTCCTCGAGCATGATTATCCCGACAAGCCGGGGTATCGCGGGCTGCAGAAGGTCCCGAACGACCAGTTCAAGCGTTTCGCGGCGCTCGTTGCGAAATATGGCTACCGTCTGCGCCCCCACGCGGTCGGCGACGCGGCGATCGACGAAGCGCTCGATGCGTTCGAGTTCGCCAACAGCGAGACGCCGATCGTGAAGCGCCGGTGGATGATCGACCACGCCTTCCTGCTCGGCCCGCAGCATTACGAGCGGGTGAAGCGGCTCGGTCTGATCATCAACTCGCAGTACATGCACAATTACGAGCTCGGCGCGCTGATCCTGAAAGCGTGGAAGCGGCCGCTCGCGGATCGCAGCGAGCCTTATGCCGAGTGGCTAAGGAACGGGATCATGTTCGCCGGCGGCTCGGACGGCCCGATCTCATATTATGCGGAGCCGCTGCTCGAGATTTACGGCGAAGTCACGCGCGGCACCCAATGGGGCGGCAAGCTCGGTCCCAAACAGGGCATCTCGCGCGAGGAGGCGATCCGATCGGTGACGATCAACGGCGCCTACACGACGTTCGAGGAGAAGGTGAAAGGCTCGATCGAGCCCGGCAAATATGCGGACTTCGTGGTGCTTTCGGACGATATACTGAGCGTACCGGCCGAGAGGATCCGCACCACGAAGGTGACCTCGACGGTGCTCGGCGGGCGGACCGTGTATGGCGAGCTCGAATAGCGGGCCGGCTATCGGTCGATGCCAGCGGTAGCTTGGTCGATGCGGACTGGCTGGATTTTCAACCCCGGCCCAACTAGGCTCGCCAAATCAAGCAGTTGGGGGCTCCAGTAATGACCGATCGTTCGTATCGCGGCGCGACGCGCCTTGCCGCTCTGTTTCTCGCCTGCACGGCTCTTCAGCCTGCGATTGCGCAGCAGCCTGCCGCCGCTTCGCCAGCCGTCTCCGAACCGAAGGTCGAGCATTTCGGCACCTGGGGCGTCGACATCTCGACGCGCGACCTGTCGGTGAAGCCGGGCGACGACTTCCAGCGCTACGCCGCGGGCAAATGGATGGATACGCACGAGATCCCCGCCGACAAGTCGCAGAACGGGGTCGGATCGGAGCTCGCGGACCGCAACCAGGAGCAGCTTCGCGCGATCGTCATGGGCGCGCCGAAGGACAGCCAGCTCGGCGCCTTCTACGCCAGCTACATGAACGAGGCGCTGCTCGAGCAGCTCGACGACAAGCCGCTGAAGCCGGACCTCGCCCGCGTCGATGCGATCAAGACCAAGGCGCAGTTCACGCACTTCATGGCGGACACCCTCCACGACTTCGGATCGACGCTCTACGCGCTCGGGGCGCTGCCCGACCCGGCCAATCCGAAAATGAATATCGCCTTCATCGGCACCAACGGAATGGGCCTGCCGGACCGCGATTATTATCTCACCGACAAGTACCAGAAGGCGCGCGACGCCTATCGCGCCTACATCCAGCGCACCTTCGAGATGATCGGCGAGCCAAACGCCCCGGCCGCCGCGGACAAGGTGATGGCGTTCGAGACGGAGATCGCGAAGATCTCCTGGCCGCAGGCGGACCTTCGCGACATCGACAAGCTCAACAATCCGATGAGCCTCGCGCAGCTGAAGAAGTACGCGCCGGACTTCGACTGGAGCGGCTACCTCGGCGAGGCCAAGGTCATGTCGCCGCACATGCTGATCAGCGACAACACGGCGATCAAGGCTATGGCGGCGCTTTATGCGAAGACGCCGCTCGAGACGCTGAAGACGTGGCAGCGCTTCAAGGTCGCCAACGACGCGGCGAACTATCTGTCCAAGCGCTTCGTCGACAGCAAGTTCGAGTTCACCAAGGCGCTGAGCGGCGCAAAGGAGCTTCGGCCCCGCTGGCGCCGCGGCATCGGCGAAGTGGACGGGCGGCTCGGCGAGCTCGTCGGCCAGACCTATGTCCAGCGTTATTTCCCGGCCCAGTCGAAGGCGATGATGGAAGAGCTGGTCGGCAACCTGAAGAAGGCCGCCGCCCAGCGCATCCAGGGTAACAGCTGGATGGGCGATGCGACCAAGAAGGCCGCGCTCGTCAAGCTCGGCAAGATGGACGTGATGGTCGGCTATCCCGACAAGTTCCGCGACTATTCGAAGCTCGAGCTGAAGGCGGACGACCTCTACGGGAACGTGCGGCGCAGCGCGGCCTTCGAGTGGGCCTACGCGATGGAGGATTTGAACAAGCCGGTCGACCGCAAGAAATGGGCGATGAGCCCGGCGACGGTGAACGCCTATAACGGCGGGCTGGAGAACAAGATCGTCTTCCCGGCCGGGATCCTTCAGCCGCCCTTCTTCGATCCGACGGCCGACGCTGCGGTCAATTATGGCGCGGCGGGAGCGATCATCGGCCACGAGATCATGCACGGCTTCGACGACCAGGGCCGCAAGATCGACGAGACCGGCGCGGTGCGCGACTGGTGGACCCCGCAGGACGCCAAGCGCTTCCAGGCGCTGACCGACGCGCTCGACAAACAATATTCTTCCTACGAGGCCGCGCCGGGCGTGTTCATCAACGGCAAGCTGACGATGGGCGAGAATATCGGCGACATGTCGGGCCTGGAGGTCGCGTACACCGCCTACAAGATGTCGCTGAACGGCAAGGAGGCGCCGAAGATCGACGGCCTGACCGGCGACCAGCGCTTCTTCCTGGCGTTCGCCCAGGCATGGCGGGGCAAGCAGCGCGAGGATGCGATCAAGACGCAGGTCGCGTCCGACCCGCACAGCCCGCGGCGCTTCCGGATCATCGGTCCGCTGCGGAATCTCGATGCCTGGTACGATGCGTTCGGGATCACTCCGGATTCGAAATTCTACATCCCGCCGGAGCAGCGCGTCAGGATCTGGTAGACCGGAGGGGCGAATGCTGACGAGTCTTGGGATTATCTTGTCGGCAGCCGCCCAGGCGAGCGCGGCAGCACCTGCCGCGCCGCCGCCTCCTGCCTGCGAAACGCGTGAGCATCGCCAGTTCGATTTCTGGATCGGGAAATGGAACGTCTATCGGCCGGATACCGGCAAGCTGGTGGCGCACAGCCTGATCGAGAAGCTCTACGGCGGCTGTGCCGTCCGTGAGAACTGGATGCCGCTTCAGGGCACCGGCGGCGGCAGCATCAACAGCTACCGTCCCGACGAGAAGAAGTGGCGGCAGGTCTGGACGGATTCGTTCAACAATCTGAACGATTACGCCGGCGGGCTGGAAAGCGGCATGATGGTCTTCACCGGTGTCTCGCACCCGGCGACCGGAGCGGCGGTTCCCTTGCGGATGACCTATGAAGCGAAGCCGGACGGGAGCGTCGTTCAGACCGGCTATCAATCATCGGACGGCGGCAAGAGCTGGCAGCTGAGATACCAGTTCGTGTATCGGCGTTCCGCGCAGCCGTAAGCTTACGCAAGCGGACAGTCCGCCCCATTGTGCGATTGCACGGTTCAGTCCTATACGGCTGTTGGGACGGGCCGGTGCCGATCAGCGCTCTCCTTCGTAAGCTTCGTATATTCGCTGATCTCGACAGCGAAGAGATAGCGCTTCTCAACGAGCTGACCAGCGATGTCAGAACGACACCCGCCAAGCGCGATATCATTTCCGAAAGCGAGCGTCCTGAAGACGTTCAGCTGATCCTCGAGGGCTGGGCCGCGCGCTACAAGATGTTCCCCGACGGCTCGCGCCAGATTACTGCCTTCCTCATCCCCGGCGACTTCTGCGACCTGCACGTCACCATCCTGGGCAAAATGGACCACAGCATCATGGCGCTGACGCCATGCAAGGTCGCGTGGCTTGCCAGCGATCGGCTGGACCGGCTCACTGCCGAACACCCCCGACTGACCCGCGCCCTGTGGTGGGGAACGCTCCTTGACGAAGCCATCTTGCGCGCGTGGATCGTCAATCTCGGACGCCGTGACGCTTATGAGCGCATCGCTCACCTGCTGTGTGAGCTGCACGCTCGCATGGCGATTGTCGGATTGGTGCAGGATAACCGGCTGGACTTACCGGTGACCCAAGAGGAGCTGGCCGACGCGACGGGGCTTACCGCCGTACACGTCAACCGGACGCTCCAGCGGCTGCGCGGCGACGACCTGATTGAGTTATCCGGGCGCGTCCTGACGCTAAAGGATGCCGAGGGATTGAAGCGAACGGCCGATTTCGATCCGACGTACCTGCACCTTGCAAGGCGCGCGCGGTGACCGCGCAAATGTCCGCGATACGGCTTGCTCTTCACCAGCCTGCTGGCATCGTAAGGGTCGAAAGACGTTGACGGGTCAGCCCAGCGGATATTCCGCCGCGGGCTCGTAATGGGCGCCGTGGCGGGAGAGGCGGCTTTCGAAGAGCGTGAAGCGGTCGACCTCGAACGGGTCGGACAGGAGGCCGCGCGTGCGGTCGAGGAAGCTTTGCACCTCGCGCGTTCGACGGCCCTTCCAGCGGGCGAGCGTGATATGCGGGTGGAAGGCGCGGCGCTCCGGCTCGATGCCGACCTGCTGACAGACCCGCTCGACCTTCGCGGCGAGCGCGGCGACGGGCTCCTTCGGCTCGACGCCGGCCCATAAGGCGCCCGAGCTGCGCTGCTCGAAGCGGCCGACGCCGTTGATGCGCAGCTGGAAGTGCTCGACGCGGATGCGGCCGAGCGCATCGGCGAGGTCATCCGCTTGCGGCCGGTCGACCTCGCCGACGAAGCGCAAGGTGAGATGGAGCTGCCCGTCATCCTGCCAGCGAAAATCGGGGCTGTCGTCCATCGCGTCGATCAGCAGGTCGCGGATGGCTTCAGGTGGCCGGATGGCGACGAACAGCCGGTGCATCGGCCGTCCTTAGCCGATCCGCTTCGGAGGCGAAAAACTCGGCTTTGAATTGCTGTTTGCAACTGGTCCCCAGGCAAGCACAGCCCGTCGACTCCAGCTTAACCCCATATGACTGCCCCGAAGCCTAGCGTGTCGCGCAGCGTTGACGTCGGGACTCCCAGTTTTTTCGACAAAAAAGGAGGAATCTCATGTTCCGGAGAGTCTTGAGCACAGCGCTTGTTAGCGCTGCAATGATCGTTGCCGGACCTGCCCTCGCTGGACCTGGCGGCGGCGGTGGCGGCGTCGGCGCGGGCGCAAACGTTGGCGGCCATGGCGGCATGGGCGGCGGCATAGGCGCCGGAATGGGCGCCGGCGGCATGAGGGGCGGCATGAGCGGCAGCCTTGGCGCCGGCACCGGAATCGACATCGGCGGCTCGGCGACACGCATCAACACCCATGCGAACACGAACAGTTCGTTCAACCGGACAACGACGACCACCACGACGCGCGGCCGGACGAGCGTTCAGAGCAGCGCCCTTCCGGGGCTGAACACTGGCATTACAGTGCAGACCAGCACCGGAACCACGCTCGGCACCGTCAGCCGGATCCTGACCGACAGGAACGGCAATATCGTGGGCGTGCTCGTGACGACATCGACCGGGCGCATGCTGCGTCTGTCGCCGACGTCGCTCAGCATGAACGGCAGCATCCTGGTCACGAC
>CBHTSV010000357.1:0-3202 GCA_966095215.1 uncultured Sphingomonas sp.
ACCGTCTGCAGCCCGTCGTGGGTAAAGACGAGCTCGTCCGGCTTCAGGCCGTGGGCCTCCATCTGCTTGGGGATCAGATGGCGCTTGGCGATCTCGAGCTTCTCGTGCTCGGTGTAGCCTTCGAGCCGGATGATCTCCATCCGGTCCATCAGCGGCTGCGGCATGTCGAGCGAGTTCGCCGTCGTGACGAACATCACGTCAGAAAGGTCGTAGTCGAGCTCCAGATAATGATCCTGGAAGCGGTTGTTCTGCTCGGGGTCGAGCACCTCCAGTAGCGCCGACGATGGATCGCCGCGGAAGTCCTGGCCGAGCTTGTCGATCTCGTCGAGGAGGAAGAGCGGGTTGGACGTCCCCGCCTTCTTTATATTCGAAATGATCTTGCCTGGGAGGGACCCGATATAGGTCCGGCGGTGACCACGGATTTCCGCCTCGTCGCGAACGCCGCCCAATGACTGGCGCACGAACTCGCGGCCCGTTGCACGGGCAATGGAGCGGCCGAGCGAGGTCTTGCCGACGCCCGGAGGACCGACGAGGCAAAGAATGGGGCCCTTCAGCTTATTGGTGCGAGCCTGGACCGCGAGATACTCGACGATCCGCTCCTTCACCTTCTCGAGGCCATAATGGTCCTCGTCGAGAATTCGCTGAGCCTCGGCGATGTCCTTCTTGAGCTTCGACTTCTTGCCCCACGGCAGGCCGAGGAGCACGTCGAGATAGTTGCGCGCCACCGTCGCTTCGGCCGACATCGGGGCCATGGCGCGAAGCTTCTTCAGCTCGGCATTGGCCCGGTTCCGCGCTTCCTTGGAAAGCCGTGTCTTGCGAATCTTCTCGGCGAGCTCCTGAAGCTCGTCGCCGCCCTCCTCGCTCTCGTTGCCCAGCTCTCGCTGGATCGCCTTCAGCTGCTCGTTCAGATAATATTCGCGCTGCGTCTTCTCCATCTGGCGCTTGACGCGGCTGCGGATCTTCTTCTCGACCTGCAGAACGCCGAGCTCGCCCTCCATGAAGGCGAAGACCATCTCGAGCCGTCGCGCGGGGTTGAGCTCGCCCAGAAGCGCCTGCTTGTCGGCCACCTTGATCGACAGGTTCGACGCGACCGCATCGGCGAGCACCGATGGGTCGTCGATCTCACCGAGCTGGATGCCCGTTTCGGGCGGCAGCCGCTTGTTGAGCTTGGCGTAATTCTCGAACTGGTCGAGGACGGAGCGCATCAGCGCCTGGGCTTCCGGTCCCGTGGCGTCTTCCTCGCCTACTTCCTCGATTTCGGCGACCGTGTAACCCTCTCGCGGAACGAGATTGACCAGGCGCGCGCGCTTCACGCCTTCGACGAGCACCCGCACCGTTCCATCGGGCAGCTTCAGCAGCTGCATTGCGGTCGCGATCACACCGAGGTCGTAAAGGGCGTCACGGTCGGGATCGTCTTCGCCCGGATCGAGCTGCGCGACCAGGAACAGCTCCTTGTCGGCTGCCATCGCAGCCTCGAGGGCCGCGACAGATTTCTCCCGGCCCACGAACAGCGGAACGATGCGATGCGGGAAAACGACGATGTCGCGGAGCGGCAGGATCGGGAGAAAGCGAGTCATGGACTCATATATGGGCGACCCCTCCCTGCTCCGCAACAAAGTGCGCCAAACTGCGGAACATTCGGCCTTCGCCGCTCGCTCTTGCGAATGGACTGAGCCTGACGAGGGAGGCAGCCATGCAGGACAGGGAAAAGACCAGCACCGGCTCCAACGAGGAGCCGATCAACGAGACGATTGCGGGGACTGGACCGGGCATTCCGGACGATGCCCTGGCGCCCGGCGAAGAGGAGCTGCCGGAGCCTCCGACCGACGAACAGGTAAAAAAAGCCGCCGAAGCGCTCGATGCGCCCACCGCGGAGCGAGACACGCTGCCGCTCGAAGGTGAATAACTAACTGCCTCAGCTTAACCGCTGATTCTGTAATCGTTCAGTTTTACTCACTATCTAGGGAAGCGTGATTATTCGTCGCACACTCATCGCGCTTGGCGCTCTTTCGTTGCCTGGCATCGCCGCGGCCCAATATTGGCCCGTGCCCGTTCCACCGCCCCAGGCGCCGGTCCGGGCCGAGCCCTGGATGGCTCCGCCGCCGGGAGCGCAGGCGCCGCAGCCCTGGGGGCAGGCCCACCAGGCTCGGCAGACGAACCGGCGCGCGCCCGCGCTGGAGCCGATCGATCTGCCGCCGGCGATCGAGCAGGGCGTCGACATGATCTACATCGACGAGGAGCTCGTGCCGCGCGCGGTGCAGAGCCCGACGATGCTGCATGACATCTCGTTCGACGACTGGAGCGGGGCTCCTGTCGACATGTTCGTGCCGGTCAACCCGATCTACACCGACCTGAGGCGCGGGCTGGTCCGCTATCAGCAGCGCTGGGCAAATCTTCCGCAAATCCCGGTTCCCGCGGGCCCGACGCTCAAGACCGGGATGACGGGCGAGCGCGTGGCCATGCTTCGCCAGCGCCTCGGGCTGCCGGAAGGCGACAAATATGATGCGGCGCTGGCGTCGGTCGTGAAGGAATATCAGGACGTCCACGATCTGAAGGCCGACGGCATCGCCGGTGCCGGGACGATCCAGTCCCTGAATCGCGGCGCGCAATATTATCAGCAGCTGATCATCATCAACATGGAGCGTGCAAAGCGCCTCCCGGCTCCCGAGGAGCAGCCCAAATATGCCCTCGTCGACGCAGGATCGGGCCGTCTCTCGATGTGGGAAAACGGGCGGATGGTCGATCAGATGAAGGTGGTGGTCGGCAAGGCCGAGACCGCGACTCCGATGATGGCCGCCTACATCCGCTATGCGAGCGTGAACCCCTATTGGAACGTGCCTCCGGAGCTCGTGAGGAGCCTGATCGGCCCGCGCATCGTCGCGCAGGGCGTCAGCTATTTGACCGATCGCGAGTACCAAGTGCTCGACAGCTACGGCGAGAACGCCAAGGTGCTGGATGCGAACAGCGTCGACTGGCAGGCGGTCGTCGACGGCCGTGAGGAAGTACGCCTCCGCCGGCTGCCGAGTCCGGCCAATTCAATGGGCATGATGAAGTTCATGCTCCCCAATTACTTCGGCATCTATCTTCACGATTCGCCGGAGAAGGAGCACTTCACCAAGAACGAGCTGTGGATCAGCAACGGCTGCGTTCGAGTCGAGGATTACAAGCGCTTCGCGAGCTGGCTGTTCGACGGCTACGTGCC
>CBHTSV010000358.1:0-3080 GCA_966095215.1 uncultured Sphingomonas sp.
GTCCAGGCCGTGGTCCTCGGCTGCACCGAGCTGGTGCTCGCCGTCGACGTGCGGGCGAATGTGCTGCCCGTCTATGACTCGACCGCGATCCATGCCCGCGCTGCTGTCGAGTGGATGCTCGCGAAAGAGGAGGACGCCGAGGCCCGCGTAGCCGCCTGACTAATGCGAACCCGGATTCCGCAATGGCTCTGACGTGGAATTCGTCGGATTACAGTTCCTGCCCTCGTCAAACGGGAAGTTGCTCGGGTTGAATTGCCCCGGATCGCCAATCCACCCGTACAGGGCGATGAGCTGACCCCAGTTCTGCGTTTGATCGAAGCCATCCTGACCAGGCGTGTCATTAAGGCCCGAATATCGGCACCATGACTCCCCCTGAAGCGCGGTAGGATTGCCGTTGCCGGTAATCTCACCCGCTGAAACCGCGGAACTTAGGATAAGGGCAGCCCCGAAGATGGCTGCGTAACGAACGGTGCGCATGGTCATGCCCCCTCTAATGATGGAAGCGCTACTCGTGCATTACGGCACGGCGGCCTCCTACGCCTTTGCCGTCAGCAGATTAACTTAACGAAAGATAGCGAGGGAGGCTTAGGCTGGTGCCTTCGTGGGTCGCGTCCTAAATTCTTTTGATGGACCGCACACGGGCCGACCGTCCCGACCATCCTAGAGCCGCCGAGCGCTTCAACGAGGAGCAGGCGACCTTTGCCGTGCGCGGCGCGGACCAGCCGGACCTGGAGAAGGGCATCGCGGCGATCCGCGAGGTGTGGAAGACGCTTCCGGCGCGGCCCGGCGTCTATCGCATGCAGGATGCGCGCGGCGACGTGCTCTACGTCGGCAAGGCGCGGGCGCTGAAGAACCGAGTGACCAACTATACCCAGGTCGCGAAGCTGCCGAAGCGACTGCAGCGGATGGTCGCCCAGACGCGGTCGATGACGATCGTCACGACGAGGACGGAGGCCGAGGCGCTGCTGCTCGAGGCGCAGCTGATCAAGCGCTTCCGGCCGGCCTACAACGTCCTGCTGCGGGACGACAAAAGCTTCCCCTTCATTCTGTTGCGCGAGGATCATGAGTTCCCCCGCATCCAGAAGCACCGCGGCGCGCGGCGGATCAAAGGCCAATATTATGGACCGTTCGCCAGCGCTGGGTCAGTCACCCGGACCCTTAATGCGCTTCAGAAGCTATTCCTGCTAAGAAGCTGTTCCGACAGCTTTTTCGAGAACCGGTCGCGGCCGTGCCTGCTTTACCAGATCAAACGCTGTTCGGCACCCTGCGTGGGCCGGATCAGCGAGCAGGACTATGACGAGCTGGTCGACGACGCGAAGGCGTTCCTCGCCGGCAAGTCGACCAACGTGCAGGCGCGGCTGTCCAAGCTCATGGCTGAGGCGGCCGAGCGGCAGGATTACGAGCTTGCGGCGGTCTATCGCGACCGGTTGCGGGCGTTGACGTACATCCAGGGCAGCCAGACGGTGCACGCTGAGGGCCTCGGCGACGCGGACGTGTTCGCGCTCGCGTGCAAGGCTGGGACGATCTCGATCCAGGGCTTCTTCATCCGCGGCGGGCAGAATTGGGGTCACCGGGCTTTCTTTCCCGCGCACACCAACGACATTCCCGAAGCCGAGGTTTTGTCGAGCTTTCTCGTCCAGTTCTACGAGGACATGCCGCCGCCGCGGCGGATCCTCGTCGATCGGAAGCTCGCCGATCGAGAATTGCTGGAAGAGGCTCTGGCCGAGCGGGCGGAGCGCAAGGTCACCATCGAGATTCCGCAGCGCGGCTCCCGCCGCAAGCTGATGGAGCAGGCGCTGCGCAATGCCGAGGAGGCGCTCGACCGCCGGCTGGCGGAGACGACCACTCAGGGCAAGATCCTGCGCGAAATGGCGGACACGTTCGAGCTGCCGGACGTGCCCAAGCGCATCGAAGTCTATGACAACAGCCACATCATGGGGACCAACGCGACGGGCGCGATGATCGTCGCGGGCCCCGAAGGCTTCCGCAAGAACAGCTACCGCAAGTTCAACATCAAGCGGAAGGAGACCCAACCCGGCGACGATTTCGCGATGATGCGCGAGGTGCTGGAGCGGCGATTCGCTCGGCTGGAGAAGGAGGACCCCGACCGGGCGACCGGCGAATGGCCGGACCTGCTGCTGATCGACGGCGGCAAGGGCCAGCTGTCGGCTGTGTGCGAGGTGATGGAGGATGCGGGCGTTCACGACGTGCCCGTGGTCGCGGTTTCGAAGGGGCCAGACCGGAATGCGGGGCGCGAAACCTTCCATCTGCCGGGCGGGCGGGAGCTCACGCTGGCACCCAACTCGGCGTTGCTCTTCTACCTGCAGCGGCTGCGTGACGAAGCGCACCGCTTCGCCATTGGCACGCACCGGCAGAAGCGTGCGAAGAGCCTGACCACCTCGACGCTGGACGAGGTGCCGGGCATCGGGCCAAACCGCAAGCGGGCGCTTCTGATGCACTTCGGCACCGCGCGGGCCGTAAAGGGGGCGGCGCTCGAGGACCTGGAGAAGGCTCCCGGCATCAGCAGGGCGATGGCGCGTCAGCTTTATGACTATTTTCATCCGCGGGGCTGATGCGGTTTGAGACCAAGGCCATCGTCTGCGCTCTCCGCAACCACGGAGAGCATGGCGCAGTCGTGCGCCTGATGACCCCGGAGCATGGCTTGCAGGCAGCCTATGTCCGCGGAGCGCGCGGGCGGCGGATGCGGCCGGTGCTCATCCCCGGCAACGTGGTGCAGGCACAGCTTTCGGCGCGTACGGAGACGCAGCTCCCGCAGGCGACGGTCGAGCTGGTCCACAGCCGCGCGCCCTTGCTGTCGGAACCCCTTCCGGCCGCGGCCATCGAATGGGCGGCGGTGCTCACCGCGACCGCTCTTCCCGAGGGCCAGCCATACCCCCGGCTCTACGACGCATTCGAAGGATTGCTCGACGCGGTCGAGGCGGCGCCGTCGGCAAGCGGGTGGGGCGCGGCGCTCGTTCGTTACGAGCTGCTGCTGCTTGCCGAGCTCGGCTTCGGGCTCGATCTCGACCGCTGCGCGGTGACCGGCTCCAACGACAATCTCGTTGCGGTGAGTCCGAAGT
>CBHTSV010000359.1:0-1941 GCA_966095215.1 uncultured Sphingomonas sp.
CTTGATCAGCACTTGCTTGCGCTCGGCGGTAATCGACATCGTGTCACTCCTATTCTTTTCAAAGGTTGAACCCCCGGACGACCCGGAGGCCGTCGGCCGAGGCTTCGACCAGAGCGACCGGAGTTCCCTCCAATGTCGCGAGTGCAAGCCCCGGCTTCGCGGGGAAACCGGAAAGCCTTTGCCCTTGGCGGAGCATGTCGGCTTGACGGCTGTTGACGGGGAGGGCCGGGATGTCGTCCAGCGCCGCTTCCAGCGGCAGTACCGTCCTCGTCAGTGCGCGCGCCTTAGCGGCTTCTTCCAGAAAGTCCAGCGAAATGGCTGATTCCAGGGAGAAGGGCCCGGCGCGGGTCCGTCTTAGATAGGAAACGTGACCGACGGTTCCAAGCGCATTGGCGATGTCTCGGGCGAGGGACCGGATGTAGGTGCCTTTCGATACTTCCGCTGACAGCGTCACTTCATCCAACCCGTCATGCTGAACTTTGTTCAGCATCCATTCCGGTGAAGGCTGAGCGCGTGGAGAAATGGACCCGGAAACAAGTTCAGGGTGACGGATGGAGAGGGAGTGAATGGTCACGCGGCGCGGTTTGAGCTCGACGTCCTCTCCGGCGCGAGCGCGGGCGTAGGCGGCTTTTCCGCCGACCTTCAGCGCCGAATAGGCCGGAGGGACCTGCTCGATCTCGCCGGTGAAGCTCGGGAGAACGGCTTCGATCTGCTCCAGCGTCGGGCGGACGTCGCCGGTCGCGACAATCTGACCCTCGGCATCTAGCGTGTCGGTCTCCTCGCCGAAGCGGATGGTGAAGTCGTAGGCCTTCGTCGCGTCGAGCATTCGGCCGCAGAGTTTTGTTGCCTCGCCGAGCGCGATCGGGAGGACGCCGCTCGCGAGCGGGTCGAGGGTGCCTCCGTGCCCGCCTTTCGTCTTCGGTTCGCCGGCTTCGCGGAGGATGCGCTTCACCGCCGACACCGCCGTTGTGGAGCCGAGGCCCACCGGCTTGTCGAGGATGATCCAGCCGTGGAGCATCTCAGACCCTGAGGCCGAAGATCCCCAGGAACAGGCGGGTGAGGGCGCCCACGATCGGCGAGACGATGCGGCCGATGATGTCGATCCCGAACTGGGGGAGCACCAGCAGAAGCACGATTAGGACGAGAAGCGAATAGCGTCCGATCCGTCCAAACGCGGCTGCAGCCGAGGGCGGGAGAAGGCCCTGGAGGACGTGGCCGCCGTCGAAAGGCGGGACGGGCAATAGATTGAACACTCCGAGGAAGATGTTGATGAGGATGAAATTGAGCGCGTTAGCGGCAATCAGGCGCGGTGCGCCCTGCTCGACGCCGCCGGACAGCGAAACAGTGACTGCGAGGATCGCCGCGCCGATCAGCGCGAGGAGCAGGTTCATGCCGGGACCGGCGAGCGCGACCAGCACCATGTCGCGGCGCGGGTTATTCAGGCGGCGGTAGTTCACCGGCACGGGCTTGGCCCAGCCGAAGATCGCTCCGGCGTGGGTGACCGCGAGGATCAGCGGCAGGATCACCGTCCCGAACGGGTCAATGTGGCGGATCGGGTTCAGGCTGAGCCTGCCGCGCTCCTCCGCCGTCCGGTCGCCGAGGCGCCGCGCAACGAGACCGTGCGCCACCTCATGAAAGACGATCGCGATGATGAGCGGGACGAGCCAGACGGCGATCTCGTAGATGACGTTCGATTTCATGGCGGTCCTATCGTCTGGCCAGGCCGAGGCTGAGCTGGCGCGCTTCGCCCTCGCGCAGGCGTTCGAAGAAGTGGCGGCGGCAGAGCGCGACATAGCGGTCGTTGCCGCCGATCTCGGTCTGCGCGCCTGACGCGACCGCGTGCCCGTCGGCATCGACGCGCAGGTTCATCGTCGCGTTGCGGCGGCATTCGCTGAGGGCCTTCAGCTCAACCAGCGTGTCCGCCAGCGCCAGCAGCGCCGC
>CBHTSV010000360.1:0-2578 GCA_966095215.1 uncultured Sphingomonas sp.
CGCGTCGTTGCGATGGCGGCGGTCGGCGTCGATCCACGCATCATGGGCATCGGCCCGGCGCCAGCTGTGCGCAAGTTGTTGGCCAAGACCGGACTCTCGCTGGATGAAATCGATATCATCGAGCTGAACGAGGCCTTTGCCAGCCAGGGCATCGCCGTGCTGCGCCAGCTTGGCCTTGCTGACGACGCAGAGCACGTCAACCCACATGGCGGCGCCATCGCGCTCGGCCACCCGCTCGGCATGTCCGGCGCGCGCCTCGCGCTGACCGCGACGGAGGAGCTTCAGCGGAACGGCGGAAAGCTCGGCCTCGCCACCATGTGCATCGGGGTCGGCCAGGGAATCGCGCTCGCCCTCGAACGAGTGTAAAAGCCGGTCATGGGGAGTGTGACGACAGCCGTCGATAAGTCGGCGCTGATGGCGCTGCTCGACACCGTGCCCGATCCGGAGATCCCGGTCCTGTCGATCACCGACCTCGGAATCGTCCGCGCCATCCTCGACGACCCGCCGCGAGTCCGGATCACCCCGACCTACACCGGCTGCCCGGCGACGCTGGCGATCGAGCAGCTGATCCGCGAAGCGCTCGACCAGAACGGCTATGGCGACGTCTATATCGAGCGCCAGCTGTTCCCGCCCTGGACCACCGATTGGATCAGCCAGCGCGGCCGCGAGCGGCTCAAAGCCTTCGGCATCGCTCCGCCCGATCCGTCAGCGAAGGCCGAGTGCCCGCGCTGCGGCTCGACCGACACGGTCGAGGTCAGCCGCTTTGGCTCGACCCCTTGCAAGGCGCAGTGGCGATGCAACGCCTGCCTGGAGCCGTTCGACCGGTTCAAGTGCCACTGACAATCGTCATGCTGAACTTGTTTCAGCATCCATTCTGTTGACCGTCCGTGCGGTCTCCGAAATGGATCCTGAAACGAGTTCAGGATGACGGCTGCGCCGTCACCACTCGGCGAACGCCCCGTCCGGCGTGCGGAAGATCGGGTTCCGCCAGCGGTGCCGATCCTTGTCCGCCTCCCGCACGGCGGCTTCGTCGATGTCGACTCCGAGGCCCGGCCCTTCCGGCACCGGCAGATAACCGCCGACAGGCGTCAGCGCCTCCTTGTTTACGCAGAAGTTCAGCAGGTCGTGCCCGCCGACATTGTAGTGGATGCCGAGGCTGATCTCCTGGATCGCATGGTTCGGCGTGCAGGCCGCGATTTGCAGGCAGGCGCCGAGCGCAAGCGGCCCGAGCGGGCAGTGAGGCGCGACTGCTATGTCATAGGCTTCGGCCATCGCCGCGATCTTGCGGACCTCCAGGATCCCGCCGGCGTGGCTTAGGTCGGGCTGGATGATGTCGACGGCGCCCTGTTCGAAGAAGGGCTTGAAGTCCCACCGGCTGAACAGCCGCTCGCCGAGCGCGATCGGAGTGGTGGTGTGAGCGGCGATTTCGGGCAGGCCGTCCATATTCTCGGAAAGCAGCGGCTCCTCGATGAACAGCAGCCCCAAGGGCTCCAGCACCTTCGCCAGCTGTTTCGCCAGCGGCCGGTGCACCCGTCCGTGGAAGTCGAGCCCGACCTCCATCCCCTGCGCCTGCGCGGCCTCCACGCGTTTCACCACCTCATCGAACTGCTTGTTCGTTCCGATCCAGTGGAGCTCGGCGGTGGCGTTCATCTTCACCGCGGTGAAGCCCTGGTTCTTGCGCCCCGCCGCCGCCTCGCCGATCTCGTGCGGCCGGTCGCCGCCGATCCAGGCGTAGGACCGCACCTTGTCGCGCACCTTGCCGCCGAGCATCTGCCACACGGGCAGACCGAACGCGCGGCCCTTGAGATCCCATAGCGCCTGCTCCAGCCCCGCGAGAGCGCTCATCAGCACCGGCCCGCCGCGGTAGAAGCCGCCGCGATAGCCGACCTGCCAGATGTCCTCGATATTGAACGGGTCGGCGCCGATGAAGCGGTCGCGGAAGGCCTCGAACACGCCGTCCACCGCCTCGGCCCAGCCTTCGAGGCTCGCTTCGCCCCAGCCGACGGCGCCCTCGTCGCTTTCGACGCGGACGAACAGCCAGCGCGGCGGCGCGTAAAAGGTCTCGATGTTGCCGATCTTCATCTCACTCCCCTGCGAGCCGGCTCTCGTCGAGGTCGCGGCCGGCGGCGTCATGCTCGTCGAACTCGCTCACCTTCTTGATCGGCACGATCAGGCACACGCTCTGCGCCGGGAGTACGTTCCGCCAGTCGGCGATCAGCTGCTTGTAGGCCTTGCCGACGTTGCGGATCTTCCGGTCGAGGTCGAATAGTCCGAGCGGATTGACGTTGCCGTTCTGCTCGCGGAGCGCCGTGTCCCAGTCGACCTGGTCGGTCAGCGAATACCAGGTGAAGCCGACGGTCGGGATTCCGACGTTCCTCAGCCGCAGGACGTTGGCCCATTCCTTCCACAGCCACTTCACCGCCTCGTCGCCGTGCGGGCCTTCCCACAGGTTGGTCTCAGTGTGCATCACCGGCAGGCGGTAGCGGTTGTAATATTGCCGCGTGATCTCGGAGTAGCCGAACGTCTCGCCGGCAGCGACCGTGTGCCCGTCGGCGAAGACGCGATGCTCGTTGAGCTG
>CBHTSV010000361.1:0-4694 GCA_966095215.1 uncultured Sphingomonas sp.
ATCGATTCCCACATTTTCGTCGATGCGGACGGGGAGAGATATCTCTTCTGGAAGGACGATACGAACAGCATATGGCCCCGTCCGCTGGCCATGCTGCTGCGCCAGCACCCGGAGCTGATCGATCCCCTATTCGAAAGCGAGTCGGACAGGCGCACAGCCGCTTTCTCGGCGGCGATCGTCGGCTGGGCCAATGTGCAGCGTCCGATGGTCCGTTTCTTCCTGATGCAGCCGCTGATCGAGGCAGCGCTCGCCAATTGGGTGCGCGTGCGGGAGGCGCTCGTCCAGTTCGGTCTTGCCGAGACCATCCTCGAAGCGATGACGACGCCCATCCGCGGGCAGCGCCTGGCCGAGGACGGGCGTTCGCTGATCGGGGACGACAGCGTCGTCCTGTGCAACGACCTCGACTGGGAAGGCCACCTGATCGAGGGTCCCTTCGTGACGCGGCAGCAGGGCCGCTATTGGCTGTTCTACGCGGGCAACGATTTCTCGACGCCGTCCTATGGCATCGGAGTCGCTGTCGCCGACCATCCGCTTGGGCCTTACACAAAGCAGGGCGAGCCCCTGCTCCGCTCCACCAGTGAATGGACTGCGCCCGGCCACGCTTCGGTCGCGCCGGGTCTCGATGGCGAGCCGCAACTCTTCTTCCATGCCTTCCATCCGGGCACGGGCGGCTACAACGCCTTCCGCGCCTTGCTGACGGTCGGGCTGAAGTTCAGCCGCGAGAGGGTCGAGGTGACCGCGCTTCGCTGATCAGTAGCCCGGGCGGACGTTCCCGCCTCCCGCGATGGCCGAGGTCACCACGGGATTGCCCCAGTAGCGGATCTCTCCGCCGCCATTCACGGCAGCCGTGAGCACGCTGCGCGGTCGCACCTTGATCTGTCCGCCGCCATTCACCGCCGCGGTGACCATCCCTGAAGGCGCAGCCCGAGTGTCGATCAGTCCGCCGCCGGCCACCGCGAGCGTCAGCTCCCGCTGCTCGACGAAGCCCGGGCCGGCGATGATCGTGCCGCCGCCGTCAACCGCAAGCGTCGGCGGCATGCGTGGACTCTCGATGACGATCCGAAGTCCATATTGATGCGGGCAGCGCTCGTTGCAGGCGTCGATCTTCAGCTGTCCGTGCCGCTCCACATAAATGTGCGTGAACTGCGAGGTCCCGTCGATGATCGTGACCCGCTGGACCGGGCCCGGCCTCATCACGACCTCTCCGCCGCCGCGAAGCTGGACCGAATTGAAGGCGGGCACCGGCACGGTCTCGACCGCAAGCGCCGGAGCGGACGCGGCGAGAGCAGCGAGAAAAAGCGGAACGACGGAGCGCATGATTGATCCCCTTGCGACTTTGTTCGCTACATATGTAGCGCTACATTTGCAGCGTGTCTAGCCCGCTGGACGCCCACCGCGAATTCGTTCAGCTTCAGTCCGAACTCGGGGGTAGCGTATGGCTGAAAAACTCTCATCCCATCTCATGCAACGCCTTCAGGAGCGAGCCGCCGATCCGCAGCGGCGGACCGATGCGGCGACTTTGTCGGGCCAGACCGTCTCGCTCGGGAGCCTGCTCGGGGAGCTCGGCTCTTCGAACCCGCAGCTGCAGCAGCTCAGCGGCCTGATGGGCCAGTTCGCCGGTGTGATGAAAGGCTTCGGCGTGATGGCGCCGATGCCCGTCGGCGATCGCGCGACCGGGCGTGATCCGGAGCCGCTTCCGCCACGCGCGACCGCGGAGGAGATCGCGGAATGCGAGAAGGCGATCGGCAGGAACCTCCCCGAAGCGCTCAGGCGACTTTATGCGGAAGTAGCTGACGGGGGCTTCGGACCGGGAGGCGGGCTCTTCCCCCTCGAACGCCTCGCGGCCGAGTATCACGAAATGACGCGCGAACCTGCGGGCCCGCAGAACCAGCCCTGGCCCGCGAACCTCCTGCCGCTGGTCGATGCCGAGCCTGGCTACGACTGCCTCGATCTGGAAAGCGGAGAGATGGTCGCCTGGGATCCGGAGGAGCTCGACAGCTACAGCAACGCCGCATGGAAACGGTCGTTCAAGCCTCTCGCGCCGAGCCTCGCCGGCTGGCTCGAGGAATGGCTGAACCGGCCCACCGCCGGCGAGCGCATGGCCGCCGAGCGCGAACGGGAGATGAACGGAGCGAGGGACGCCCACCTCCGCAACATGATGGAATATTACGAAAAGAATCCCGAGAAGCGGACCGAGCACGGCCTTCCGGAGGTCGGATGGGAAGACGAAGTCCGTCGCCGCCACAGCCCGCCGGGGCTATAAGCGCAGGTCATGAAGATCATCGGCAGCTTCGTCAGCCCGTACGTACGCAAGGTGCTCGCGTGCATGAACCTCAAGGGCCTCGCCTATGAAGTCGACCCGATCACGCCCTTCTTCGGCAATGACGAGTTCGAGCGACTGAGCCCGCTCCGCCGGATTCCCGTGCTCATCGACGGCGATGTGACGGTCAGCGATTCATCGGTCATCTGCGCCTATCTCGACGAGGCTTATCCGGACCGCCCGCTCCTTCCCGCCAGCCCGAAGGACCGCGCCCGCGCGCGCTGGCTCGAGGAGTTCGCCGATACGCGTTTGGGCGACCTCTTCATCTGGAATCTCTTCTACCAGAAGGTCGTGCGGCCGATCGTGTGGCAGGAGCCCGGCGATCCGGAGCGGATCCGCAAGGCGCTCGACGAGGATATTCCCGCGGCGCTCGACTATCTCGAGCGCGAGCTTCCCGCGGACGGCTTCATCTTCGGCGATATCGGGCTGGCCGACATCGCCATCGCCAGCTTCTTCCGCAATGGCGCCTACGCTGGGTTCGATACCGACGCGAGTCGCTGGCCGGTCACGGCCGCTTTCGTCGAGCGCACGCTCGCCCACCCCTGCATCGCCTCGCTACTGCCGTTCGAGGATGTCCAGCGAAGCGCCGAGATCAGGAGCCGGCGCCAGGCCCTGCTCGACGCCGGAGCTCCGCTGACCGCCGAGAGCTGGGGCGAACGCGAGCCGCGCCGGGGCCTGATGCCCCTTTAGCCCTTCTTGGGCTTGTCGCAGTCCGCGAGCGGCTTCGTCTTGGGTTTCGTCTTGACTGCTTCAGACTTGGCCATCGTCGCGCTGGCCTTGGGTCCCGGTTCAGCCTTCTGCTTGGCGGGTGGCTGCGGCTGCACCGGCTTGGTGAGCGTGAATTTCGTCGGGCCGCAGGTCGCGCTCGCGGGCGCCGGCGCAGCGGCGGAAAGAATCGCAAACAATAGTAAGTCCATGCCGCCTACCTAGCACCGCATGCGGGCCGGATCGACTAGCCGGCGAAGCGCGGGTGGCCCGAGATCCAATGCTCGAGGCGCGTACGGAGCGACGGCCTGGACGGGATAAAACCCGGCTCAGTCGGAAGACTGGGCTCGTCCGCCTGATAGAGCATCAGATTGTGCGGCATCTTCGGTCGCAGCGTTTCGCGGCCGCGCAGCAAATCCTCCGCCATCGCCAGCGACCGGTGCACGTCCTCGGCCGTGAATGGCTTCATCAGGCAGCCGAGCGCGATGTCCGGCATCGGGAAGCTCGGCGCCTTGCCGCTGACGAAAAGGCACGGAACTCCCAGATCGGTCAACCGCACTGCGACCGAGAAGCCGGTGCTGCCATGCGCAAGGTGGAGGTCGAGCAGGACCAGGTCCGGGTCATGCTCTTCCGCGGCGGCTATCGCCCCGTCGGCGTCGTCCGCCGTCGCGACCACGCGATAGCGCGGATTGTCTTCGACCAGATATTTGAGCGTTGTCGCCAGCTGTGTGTCGTCTTCGACGATGAGAATCTTGAGCACCCGCGAGCCTCCCCGAACTCACGAGAATTTCCCCCGGAAATCCCGTCAGTTGGATGCTTGCTCGGAATGGCCCAGCTGCGAATCCCCCTTGAACGAGGTTAACGCCGAAACGACTCGGCCTCGCGCCAAGTGGATGGAGAGCAAAGAAAAGGCGCCCCGGTCGAAACCGGAGCGCCTCCCCTCCTCGGATCTGGATTCTTACGCCTTGTAGAAGATGTGCTGGCCGATCTTCTCGACATAGTTCAGCCGGCGGCCCCACGAGGGCGCCACATAATCGGCGTGATACCAGAGAACGTCATTGCCGACGCTCGGGATCACGTTGGTTATGGCGAGCCGCGCGATGCCCTGGGCGCGCGCCCAGGCGGTCGACGCGGTGTCGATCGACGGGAACTGGCCGTGGCGAACGAACGAGAATTGCGCCGGCTGCTTGACCACGCCGCAGATGTCCGGCGGATATCTCAGCGAAGCGGCCCGGTTGATGACCACTCGCGCAACGGCCAGCTGGCCTTCCAGGCTCTCGCCGCGCGCCTCGAAATAGACCGCGGTGGCAAGGCAGTTGCCCTGCTGGTCGAGCGGAGCGCCGGTGCCGTAGCGGTCGGCGAGCGCGTAGAGCGGCCAGCCGGCGCGATACAGCCAAGAGGCCTCCGTCGCGATCGACGGCGTCAGGCTGAGCGTCACCGAGCGCGCAGGCGCCGCCTGGACCACGGTTCCGTTGCCCAGGGTCACCGCGGTGGTCGTCGCGACCGCCGGACGAGCCAGCGCCGCGGCATGGCTCACGGTCGACGCCAGGTTCTGCGCCCCCGCCTCGCTCGAGGCCAGCGCCAGCATGAAAAGTCCCATAACCGCAGACGCGCCGCGGTTCCCCAACAACTTGATCACTAAGTTTCCTTTGCCTTTTTTGACGGAGCC
>CBHTSV010000362.1:0-3939 GCA_966095215.1 uncultured Sphingomonas sp.
GGGGAGGGCTGTAGGGAACAGCCGTGGACCTACTCTCCATCGATTCGCTGACTGACGCGCAGATCGCGGCCATCCTCGATCGCGCCGAGCTGCTGTTCGCCGCCAACCGAGCGGGCCAATCGAGCGAAGAGCTCCGCGGCAGGTTCGTCTTCAACCTTTTCTATGAGAACTCGACGCGCACGGCGATGTCCTTCGCGACGGCGACCCACCGCCTCGGCGGATCCGTCGTCGCGCTTTCAGTCGAGCATTCATCGGTGAAGAAGGGCGAGACGCTCGAAGACACCGCCCGCACGCTGAACGCGATGCGCCCGGACTGCCTCGTGATCCGCCATCGCGAGAATGGTTCAGCGGCTGCGGTCGCGCTGATCATGGATGCGCCGGTGATCAACGCGGGCGACGGCACGAACGAGCATCCGACGCAGGCCCTCCTCGACGCCGCGACGATGCGCCACCGGCTCGGGCACATCGAGGGCCTGAAGGTCGCGATCTGCGGCGACATCCGCCACAGCCGCGTCGCCCGCTCGAATGCGAAGCTCCTGCCCCGCCTGGGAGCGGAGGTTCGGCTTGCTGGCCCTCCCGAGCTGATGCCCGACGGCATCCCGCCGCTTTCTGTCGACGAAGCCGTCGAAGGTTCGGACGTGGTCATGATGCTCCGCGTCCAGCGCGAGCGGCTCGAATCCGATCTCGGCGACGCTCCCGGCGAATATCTGGAGCGCTATGGCCTGACTGCCGGCCGCCTGTCTCGCGCGACGCCGAACGCTCTGGTCATGCATCCCGGGCCGATCAACCGCGGCGTCGAAATTGAAGACGCGATCGCCGACGATCCTCAGCGTTCGCTAATCACGATCCAGGTCGAAATCGGCGTGGCCGTGCGAATGGCCTGCCTGGAACTGCTGGTCGGAGGTTCGGCCTAGCGCGAAGCGAACTGGACCGGAGCGTCGCCCGCCGTATTGCGGACGAAACAGGCGCCGCCGCTGCTCTTGAGCTGGCTGCAGCGGGCGACCGCCTCCTGCTGGCTCGAGAAGCCCTTGATGCCCAGGCGGTAAACCGTGCCCTTCGGGCTATCGAACCGGGCGGTCATCGGAGCGTAGGCGCGGAGCTTCGGATAACGCTTCGTCAGCTTGGCCCAGGCGGCTTCGACGCGCTCGCGGGAGCTATACGCGCCAAGCTGGACGATCGCGTTCGACTTGCCTTGGTGCAGCAGCGGACGGGCCGCCGGCAGCTTGACAGTGAGCGAGGCAACCTGCGGCTTGACCGTTTCGTCGATCGCGATGGCCGGCGCCGGAGTGAAGGCTGGAGCGGGAGTGGCGTCGGCGACCTGTGCCGGAACCCTCGCGCTATCCGCCGGCGGCGGAGCGGGCGGAGCAATCTCCGCGACCTGCGGCGCCGGCGTGAACGCCGGAGCCGGAACGACCGGAAGAACCGGCGCGGCCTCGGCTTGGCGAGTGTCGGACTTGTGCAGCGCGAGATTGACCGGCTGGCCTGGGTCGATCGTCGCCGGGACGACGCCGGTCAAAGCGGCGACCTGCTCCGAAGCGTGGGCCGGCTTGGCGAGCTGCATCCACTGCTGGATCCGCGCGTCGAGCTGGTTGGCGGGAACGTCCTGGGCCGCAACGGTGCGGGCTTCGGTCCAGTCGCCGACGAGGCCGTATGCCAGCGCCAGGTTCTGGCGGACGCGGGAGTCGGCGCCCGGTGCGCGAGCGACGGATTCAAGGACCGAAACCGCGTCCGCTGGACGGCCGGCAAGCGCCAGCGCCAGCCCGTAATCCGACGGGTCGAGGAAGTTGTCGTTGTCGCTCAGCAGCGAAACCGCCTCGGCATTCTTGCCCTGGGCAATCTGGACGAGTGCAAGCTTCAGGACGACCTGAGGCTGGTTGGCGAGGATCGACAGCGAATCCTTGTACGCCGCCTCCGCCGAGGCGAACCGGCCGCCGGCGAAGTAAGCGTTGCCGAGCAGCGCCCGGATCGTCGCATCGTCGGGGGTCTTCTCGACCGCGCGCTCGGCGAGGCTGATTGCAGTCGGAATGTCGTTCGAATTGAGAGCTGCAAGCGCCCTCGTCGCAAGTCCGACTTCACCGTTCGCAACGCTTGAGACTCCGACCGCCTGGTGCTGCGGAGTCGCGCAGCCCGCGATCATGGTTGCGAGCGTGACCAGTGAAGCGGCGGAAGCGAAGCGGAACGGCTTGGACATTGGATTACCCCTTGTTACCCCTTGCGTTTGGCTTTTTCGGCCATGGCATCGAGCTCAGGCATCTGACGGAGCCGCTGGTCGACGGCGTCGGTCACGATCTGCTGCGCCGAGCGGCCGTTGACCGCGCAGGCGAGCCGCAGCTTCAGGTGACGGTCCGGGTCGAGCCGAAGCGTGAACGCCGCCTTCCCCTTCGACCCCGGTGCGGCGCGCGGTGTCGGCTGATAAGCCGCAACCGCGTCGTAGGCCGAAGTGGGTTGATATGCGGTGGCTGCGGGCGCCGGCGGAACGAAGGCCTCGGTAGCGTTCTGCTCCTCAGACTGCTCGAACGGATCGAACTCGTCGAAGCGCTCGGTCAGCTCGAAAGGCTCGTCTTCATCGGGTTCCCGAATGGGAAGAGCCTGGACCTTCTCACGACGAACCTCGACGACCTCGGGAGCCGGAATCTCATCAGGTTCGAACTCTTCCAGCTCGTCAGCCTCGGGTTCATCTGCGTCGGCCGCGTCCGGCGCATCCGGGTCGTAGAGCTCGGCGGTTTCGTCGAAATCCTCGTCCTCGGGATCGATGCCAAGGCGGCCGGCAAGCTCTGCCTGCTGATCGTGCACGGGCGACTGGACCGGCGTCAGGCCGGTGGGATGATGGATCGGCGCATGGTCGCCGTCGATCTCCTCGCCGAACGCGTCGTGCGTCGCGTCACGAGGACCGGCGGTCGGCCTGGGCGATTCGTGGCCCATGTCGTTCCAGCCGAGATCCTCGAGGCCGTTGCCGACCTGGCCGAAGCCCTGCGGGCGCATCGCCGGGCGAGCAGCGCCCTTGCGGGCAAGAAGACCGGAGGAGAGAGAAGCGAAAGGTTTGGGGTCGGCCACTTGCGTCCGCTCCCCTTACTGGCCGACCACGCGGCGGCCGAAGCCGCCCACGGGACGCGGACTTGCCGGACCGGCGTTGGTCGCCATCCCGGGCGCCGCGAAAACTGTCCGGCGGAATTGCTTCTCGAGACGATCCGAGATGTAATCCCACAGTTCGGTGACCTCGCTGGCCGAGCGGCCGGTCGGGTCGATCTCCATGACGGTGCGGCCGTCGATCATCGAAGCTGCGAAATCGGTGCGGTGGTGGACGGTCACCGGAGCGACGGTGCCGTGCTGCGACAGCGCGACGGCGGCTTCGTACGTGATCTTGGCCTTGGGCGTCGCGGCGTTCACGACGAAGATCAGCGGCTTTCCGGCGCGGTCGCAGAGGTCGACGGTGGCGCCGACCGCGCGAAGGTCGTGCGGGCTCGGACGTGTCGGGATGACGATCAGCTCGGCGACCGCGATGACACTCTGGATCGCCATGGTGATCGCGGGCGGAGTGTCGATGACCGCAAGGCGGAAGCCCTGCTGGCGAAGGACCTCGAGGTCGCTGGCGAGGCGGGCGACGGTGGTCTGCGCGAAAGCCGGCATGTCGGCCTGGCGCTCGTTCCACCAGTCGGCAAGGCTGCCCTGCGGGTCGATTTCGATCAGGCAGACCGGCCCCGCCCCCGACAGCTGCGCCTGCACCGCCAGATGCCCGGACAAGGTCGTTTTGCCCGATCCGCCTTTCTGCGATGCCAAAGCCAAGACGCGCATGCTTATCCCCTCGCCCAATGACGTTATTCGGAGCGTGGAGTGGCATTAGAGCCTCTAAAATCTGGTTAACGGCACTACGACCGTATTTGCGCGCAAATGAAGCTCGGCTAAGCTTGCGTCAGGGTGGGATAAAGCATGCGTTCCAAC
>CBHTSV010000363.1:0-10830 GCA_966095215.1 uncultured Sphingomonas sp.
GGACCTTCTCGACCAGCTCATACTGTCTCAGCACGCGCCTAAGATGGGGCGAGCCGCGTCAATTGTGCAAGCGCGAAAGGAAAGGGCCGCGCAAAGGGGAGTGCTTGCGCGGCCCCGGGGGACTCACTGGGCTGCGAGCGAGGAAGTCTTCTCGACCTTGGCCGAGGCGTTGCACTTTTCGAGCTCGGCGGCGGTGAAGGCGCGGCCGTTGGCGATGAAGCTTTCGACGCGGCCGGCGCGTTTTGCGAGCGACTGGCAGAGCACTGCGGGGCGGCTCTCCTCGGTGCTGCCCTGGCAGGCGTCGGGGCCGCAATTCCAGGTGATGTCGCGGGTGATGTAGCGTCCCGAGGCCGGAACGGCGGTCTTGGCCGAATAGGTCGCGGCGACTGCCTGAGCGGCTGTCAGGGCAATGGCTGCAAGGGCGAAAAGCGGTCGAAGCATGCGCTGCGGTCCTGTTTTGGTTGCGATTTGCAACTAACATATCCAGTTTCGTCTTGCAACTATTCTTTGTCGCGCGCTTATGCTTTCATCCGAGTCGAGGAGAGGGAGGAAAGCGCAAGTTGCCAGGAGACCGAGTCACGTCTCATATCGACGCGTTCAGGGAGGCCGCGCTCTCCTGCTCCATCCCCCCCGCCGTCGAGCTGATCGGCGAGAAGTGGGCCTTCCTCATCCTTCGCGGCGCCCTCAACGGACTTCAGCATTTCGAGGAATTCCAGGCCGGACTGGGCGTTGCGCGCAACATCCTGTCCGACCGGCTCGGCAAGCTCGTTGCCGGCGGGATCCTCGAGCGCTCGCCGGATCCAGGCGACCGCCGCAAGGTGATCTATTCGCTTACCCCCAAGGGCGAGGGGCTCCTCCCGGTCGTCCTGGCGCTTCGGCAGTGGGGCGAGCAATGGGGCTACGGCAAGATGAGGGTCGTCCTGGCCGACACGCGTGACGGCAAGCCGGTCCGCAAGATCTGCGTTCAGGCACACGACGGCCGGGAGCTCAAGCTCAGTGAGCTGACATGGGTCGAAAGGGACGGCGCCAAGGCGCCGGCCAAAACTTCGATGAAGACCGCGGCCGAGTAGCCGCTTTACGGCTTATTCGTAGTCGCCGCCCGACGGAGTCGGACGCGGCGGCGCGGCGGCGGTCAGGCGCAGAGCCTCGGCGGCGTCGCTCAGCGAAGCCAGCTCCTCGGTCTCGTCCTCCTCGTCGATCCGAACCTTCTGCAGGTTGGTGACGATGCCTTCCTCGAGATCCCGCGGCTTCACCGTTTCCTCGGCGATCTCGCGCAGGGCGACGACCGGGTTCTTGTCGCGGTCGCGGTCGATTGTGAGGTCAGCGCCGCCCGAAATCTGGCGCGCACGCTGCGCCGCGAACAGGACGAGATCGAACCTGTTCGAGACCTTGTCGACACAATCTTCAACCGTAACGCGCGCCATCAATCGCTCCGCAAAGCTATCCCAATGGAGGGATATGGGATTTCGGGAAGGCGGCGCCAATAGCTTGCGGCTTCGAGAAAAGTCAAGGAAACCGCGTCGGATGGCCGACGATGCGCCCGAGACACTCCAAAATGCCCGACCGCGCCCGGGCGCAATGGTCGACGGCAACCGGCTCGAGCTGATCGAAGGTGGCGAGGAACGGCTGCGCGCGATCCTCGAGCTGATCGCGGGCGCTCGTGAAAAGCTCCAAATATTATTCTACATCTATAGCTCCGACTGGGCCGGAGCGCTCGTCCGTGACGCGCTCGTCGAGGCGGCGAAGCGTGGAGTCGCCGTAAAGCTGCTCATCGATGGCTATGGTTCGGTCGCCCAGCCGCAGTTCTTCGCGAAGCTCGAGCAAAGCGGCGGTGAAATCTGCGTGTTCAACCCATCGTACGGGCGCAGCTACCTGCTTCGCAATCATCAGAAGCTGGCGATCGCCGACGGCGAACAGGCAATCATCGGCGGTGCGAACATCGACGACACCTATTTGAGCGACGAGGGCCCGCGCCATTGGCGGGACTTGTGGGTATCGATCGAAGGGCCGTGTGTCGCGTGCGCGGCAGATTATTTTGACGCTCTCTACCGCTGGAGCACCAGGAAGCATCCGAAGCTTCGGTCGTTGCGGCGGCTGGTCGGCGAGTTCAGCCAATATCGCGGGCCGGTCCAATGGAAGTTCAGCGGCCCCTTAAGCATGAAGAACTCATGGTGGCGGAGCGTCGGCCGCGACATCAATCGCGCGTCGACGCTGGAGATGATCTTCGCCTATTTCGCCCCGCCCGGAGCGATGCTCCGGCGCATCGGACGCCTCGGACGGCGAGGCCGGGCACGGATCATCACCGCGGCCAAGTCGGATAACAATTCGACCATCGCCGCGGCCCGTCACAGCTACAGCCGCCTGCTCCGGCGCCACGTCCTCATGTACGAATATCAGCCGGCCAAGCTTCACACGAAGCTCGCGATTGCGGACGACGTGGTCTACGTCGGCTCGTCAAACTTCGACTACCGCAGCTTGTACATCAACCTGGAGGTGATGCTGCGGGTGAATGACTCGGCCTTCGCCGAGCTGATGCGCGGCTATTTCGATCGCGAGGTCGCCGCGAGCCGGTGGATCACTCCCGACCTGCACAAGAGACGCGCGAACCCGTGGCGCCGCCTCAAATGGGCGGTGTCGCACTTCCTCGTGAACATTCTGGATTATACCGTGACGCGCAGGCTCAATTTCCGGCTGGAGCGCTAGGCTGTGGCCTCTTCCCTGTAGGCCCAGAAGAGGGTCGCCGGCGGAACGTTCACCCATTCGAAGCCCCGATCGATGCGTTCGAAGTGGGGCTGGATGAAATCCTTCACCTTCGGGCTGAACTGGTAGACCAGGAACGCGCCGCCCGGACGGATCACCTTCGCCGTCGCTTCGGCAATGGCGTTGCCGATGCCCGGCGGCAACGTCGAGAAGGGCAGGCCGGACAGGACATAATCCGCGTCGCCCAGTCCGCGGTCGGCGAGGATCTTCTCGACGTCCGCGGCCGAACCGGTGACCGCAACCAGCCGCTCGTCGTCGATCGATTCCTTGAGATAGCCGGTGAAGTCCGGATTCGTGTCGATCGTCACCAGCTTCGCGTCGGGCGCGAGCCGCTCGAGCACCGGCCGGGTGAAGGTGCCGACTCCGGGGCCATATTCCACGAACAGCTTCGTATTTTCCCAATCGACCGGACGAAGCATCCTTTCGATCAGCACTTTGCTCGACGGGATGATCGAGCCGACCATCACGGGATTCTTGATGAACCCGCGCAGGAACTCCCACTGCGGGCTCGGCGAACGGCGGTCGTGCCGGCGCTCGAAGCGACGGTGACCTTTCAATGTTCGCGCAGATGAAGTCGGCATGGTTGCTCCGTCGGGGCCAAGAAGCGCGAGAGCGTTGGCAAATGAACTGCCGCTTGGCAAGTTTTCGAGCGATGAGTTGCGTCAGTCGTTCGTCATTGCGATGACGCGACGTGGCCTCCATCGCTCGTTCCGGGGGCGTCGGCTCGACTGCGCTGACGCCGGTCCATTTCCTGCTCCTCTATTCAGCCATGCTGGTTGCATCGTCCGGCAACACGGCGCTGCAGTCGGTCATGCCGGCGATCGGCCGCGAGATCGGCATCGGCGATTTCTGGGTCGCGATCGCCTACACCTGGTCGGCGGTGCTGTGGGTGCTTCTCGCGCCTTATTGGGCGGAGAAGAGCGACCATCACGGGCGCAAGGCGCTCACCGTCATGGGCGTGAGCGGCTTCATCGCGTCGATGACGCTATGCGGGATGATGCTGTTCGCCGGCCTTCATGGCTGGATCGGGGCGGCGCTGACCTTCGGCTTGTTCGGTATCTTCCGAGGCATCTACGGCGGATTCGGCTGCGCGACTCCTTCCGCGACGCAGGCCTATCTCGCTTCGAAGACGAGGCGGAGCGGCCGCGTCGCGGCGCTCTCGGCCTTGTCCTCATCCTTCGGCCTCGGGACCATCATCGGCCCGGCGGTCGCTCCATTGTTCGTGCTTCCACCCGCCGGGCTCGCCGGACCCATGTTTGCGTTCGCATTGATTGCGCTGTGCGTCGTCACCGCGATCGTCCTGTGGCTGCCCAATGATCGCTACGGCCGGAGGGTCGGGCATGGCGCGGCAATGAGCTACCCGTCTACCGCCACACCCCCAACTGGCGCGAGCATCGTCGCCGCGACGGCGCCGAGACGCGCAGCGCGGCTCAAGTGGAACGACGCCCGAGTGCGTCCGTGGATCGTCGCCGGAGTCGTCGCCGGCCATGCGCAGGCGGCCACGCTGACCTGCCTCGGCTTTTTCATCATCGACCGGCTGAAACTGACGCCGTCGGGATCGGAAGGGCCGATCTCGATCGTGATGATGGCCGGCGCGGTGGCGACGCTCGGGGCTCAGTGGGGCCTCATCCCGCGTTTGGGCTTCAGTCCGCGCTCGCTGATCCTGTGGGGTGCGCTGATCGGCGCGGTCGGTCTCGTGTGGACGACGGCGTCGAACGAGCTTTACGGAATTACGATGGGCTTCGCCCTCGCCTCGCTGGGCTTCGGCTTCACCCGGCCCGGCTTCACCGCCGGAGCGTCGCTCGCCGTCCCGCTTGCCGAGCAGGGCGCCGTCGCGGGGCTCATCACCTCGGCCAACGGAATCAGCTACGTGCTCGCTCCGGCGCTCGGAATCAGCCTCTACGGCCTTGGCCATGACCTGCCGTTCGTGATTTTCGCACTGGTGCTGGTCGGGCTCGCGGCCTGGGGCCGGCGGAGCCTGGCGGCCTAGCTGTCTTCCTTCCCGCCCGATCGCGGATGGAGCATTCCCGGCAGGACGAATCCGATGCCGCCGAGCGGACGAGTCGCCTCGCTCTTCAGCGTGTCCTGGATCCGCTCATACTCTTCCAGCATCTCCTGGGTGACCGACGCACGGGTCTCACCTAGCGCCGCTTCGAAATCGTCGTTCGACACCTTGCCCGTATCGAGCCCTCGGCGAAGCGCAGTCAGACCCGCCCGGCGGACCAGGTCTTCGAGGTCCGCGCCGGTAAAGCGCTCCGTGCGGCGGGCGATCGCTTCCAGATCGACATCGTCCGCGAGCGGCATGTTGCGCGTGTGGATCGCGAGGATTCGGCGCCGTCCAGCCGTATCCGGAACTCCGACGTAGATCAGCTCGTCGAAACGGCCGGGCCTCAGCAGCGCCGGGTCGACGAGCGTCGGGCGATTGGTCGCGCCGATCACGACGACATTCTGCAGTTCCTCGAGGCCATCCATCTCCGACAGGATCGTGTTGACCACCCGCTCGGTGACCTGCGGCTCGCCGAGGCCGCCGCCCCTCGCAGGCACCAGGCTGTCGATCTCGTCGATGAAGATGATGGTCGGGGCCACCTGCCGCGCGCGGTTGAACAGCCGCGCGATCTGCTGCTCGCTCTCGCCGTACCATTTGCTGAGCAGGTCCGACGATTTGGTCGCGATGAAATTGGCCTCGCTCTCGCGCGCGGCGGCCTTGGCGAGCAAGGTCTTTCCAGTGCCGGGCGGTCCATAGAGCAGGAAGCCCTTGGCCGGCCGTATCCCGAGACGCCGGAACGCTTCGGGATGCTTCAGGGGAAGCTCGACTCCCTCGCGGAGCCGGTCGCTGGCCTGGTCGAGGCCGCCGATGTCGTCCCAACGGATGGTCGGAGCCTCGACCATCACCTCGCGCATGGCCGAGGGCTGGACGCGTTTCAGCGCATTGTCGAAATCCCTGAGCTCGACCGACAAGGCGTCGAGCACCTCGGTTGGTATTGTCTGCTCGGCAAGGTTGATCCGCGGCATGATCCGACGCACCGCCTCGAGCGCAGCTTCGCGCGTCAGCGCCGCGAGATCGGCGCCGACGAAGCCGTAGGTACGCCGCGCCAGCTCATCGAGATCGACGTCTGGCGCGAGCGGCATCCCGCGCGTGTGGATTCCGAGGATCTCGCGCCGACCGGGCTGATCGGGCACTCCGACGATGATCTCCCGGTCGAAGCGACCGGGGCGGCGAAGCGCTTCGTCGAGAGCCTCAGGCCGGTTGGTCGCGGCGATGACGACCGTGTTCTGGCGCGGCTCCATTCCGTCGAGCAGGGTCAGCAGCTGGGCGACGAGGCGCTTTTCAGCTTCACCCGTCACCTGACCGCGTTTCGGAGCGATGGAATCGATCTCGTCGATGAAGATGATCGACGGAGCGGCCTGCGCCGCCTGCTCGAAGATCTCGCGCAGGCGCCGCTCGCTCTCGCCATAGGCGGAGCCCATGATCTCCGGGCCCGCAATGTGGAAGAATTTCGCGGCGCTTTCGTTGGCGACGGCGCGTGCCAGCAGGGTCTTGCCCGTGCCCGGCGGGCCGTGAAGCAGGACGCCCTTGGGCGGATCGACGCCGAGGCGCTGAAACAGCTCGGGGTGCCGCAGCGGAAGCTCGACCATTTCGCGCAGCGCGTCGATCGTGCTCCGCATTCCGCCGAGATCGTCATAGGTGACGTCGGCGCGACGCTGCCCGTCGACCGGCGTATATTCGGGAAGAAGCTCGACGGTCGTCTTCGAATCGATGTGGACGATGCCCTTGGGCACGGTCGTAACGACCACGAGCCGCAGCTCCTGCAGGGCGAACGCCGGCGCGTTGATCAGCTGCCGGATGTTCTCCGGCATGTCGGCATTGATCCGCTGGTGGCCGGCAGTGGCGACGGTGTCCCCTTCCGCCAGGGGACGTCGCGCGAAGGTTCGCTTGAGCGCCTCGGCCGAGCCTTGGAGCCGGATGTTGGGCTGGGCGGGAGCGAACACCACTCGCGTCGCGGCCTTTGATTCCGCCTTGCGCACCTCTACGAAATCGCCCGATCCGACCCCCGCATTGGCGCGCTGCAGTCCGTCCAGGCGAATGATGTCGATGCCTTCGTCCTCGCCATAGGGACGCAGCGCGACCGCCGCGGTCGAGCGCTTGCCGACGATCTCGACGACATCGCCCTCGCGAACGCCGAGCGCCTCCATCAGCTGCTCAGATAGCCGGGCGAAGCCACGCCCGCTGTCGCCGGAGGCGAGGCTCGCGACCTGGACCTTGCGCGAAACGACGCGGTCGATGGTGTCGGCTTCAGGCATCTTGTCTCCTTCCCCACGCGCTCAGTCGGGATAAGCAACGGCGGCGAGGCCGCGAGGGTCCATTTTCCCTATCAATATTTGATCGAGCCGGCGATTTTGCGAGACCAGGCGCGAGGCGCGAAACGGTTGCTCGCGGCCACCGCCTTGTTGACGAAGCCGGGCACCACGACCGCGTGATTCTTGTCGAGGCCCCTGAGGCCGGCCTCCACGACCTTCGGCGCTTCCATGGCGACCCGATCGAAGAGGCCGCTGCCGTGGAAGCCGGCGACCTCGCCGAACTCGGTCCGGGTCGGGCCTGGGCAGAGGCAGGTCACATTGATCCCGTGCGGCCTCAATTCCTCGTGGAGCGCTTCGGTGAACGACAGGACGTAAGCCTTGGTCGCGAAATAAACGGCCATCTTCGGCCCCGGCTGAAAGGCGGCGGTGGACGCGACATTGATAATGCCGCCGGAACCGCGCTCCACCATTCCAGGCGCGACCGCGCGGCAGAGATCCGTCAGCGTGCCGACGTTGAGGTCGATCATCTCGCGCAGCCGCTTCCCGTCGGCCTTGGCGAAGCGGCCGATGAGGCCAAAGCCGGCATTGTTGACCAGCAGCTCGACGTCTTCGCCCGCGGCCGTGATATCGACCATCAGCCTGTCCGCAGCGTCATGCTGCCCGAGATCGATCGCCACCGCGCGGGCATTGCCGAGCTCCTTCGCCAGTCCTTCGAGCCGATCCTTTCGACGCGCGGCGAGGACCAGCGAGTGGCCGCGCTTCGACAGCTGGCGCGCGAACTCGACGCCGAGGCCGGCCGAGGCGCCGGTGACGAGCGCGACTTTCTTCAAGCGTTCGACACCGTCGCCTTGACGATCTTGCCGGGATTGGCGGGCGGCTCTCCGACCGGAAGGGCGTCAACATATTCCATGCCGCTCTCGACCTGGCCCCAGACGGTATACTGTCCATCGAGGAAGGTCGCGTCGTCGAAGACGATAAAGAACTGGCTGTTGGCGCTGTCCGGGTCCGGCTTGCGCGCCATGGAGACTGCACCGCGGGTGTGCGGCGCGCTCGAGAATTCCGCCTTGAGGTTGGGCAGGTTCGACCCGTGCATTCCGGTGCCGGTAGGGTCGCCGCCCTGCGCCATGAAGCCGGGGATCACCCGGTGAAAGACGACGTCGTCGTAGAAGCCGCTGTTCGCCAGCTCGGTGATGCGCCGGACATGGTTGGGCGCGAGGTCGGGCCGGAGCTTGATGACGACGTCGCCACCGGTCGAAAGGGAGAGGGTCAGGCGGTCGGCGTCGGCCATGGGAAAGCTCCGTGACTAGCGTTACGAGGCGGCGATTTAGGGATGTGGGGCGGGTTGCGCCAGAGCGGCCCCGCCCATAGGAGAGCGGCACCAGTCTAACCGAAGGGAGCGTCATGAGCGAGAGCGAGCACATCGCCGCCGCGCCCCCGGAGGAATCTGCCTCGGTCGTCGATGAGGAAGACCGGCTGCGCCCGGAGTTCGTCGACAAGGTTCTCGATGCTGTGGACGCGGGCGATGACTAAACCGCTCGCAAGCTCGTTGCCCCGCTGCACCCGGCCGACGTCGCCGACCTGATCGAGCTCGCGCGGAGCGACGAGCGCGACGGCCTCGTCAAGGCGCTGGCCGGAATCATCAGCCCCGACGTGCTCGCCGAGCTCAACGACTATGTCCGCGAGGACCTGCTCGACGAGATGGAGCCGCAGCAGGTCGCCGACATCGCCGCTCAGCTCGAGACCGACGACGCCGTCGCCCTTATCGAGGATCTCGACCGCGACGAGCAGCAGGCCGTCCTGGAGCGCATGGAGCCGGACGACCGCGCGGCGGTCGAGGAGGCCCTCAGCTATCCGGAGGAATCCGCCGGCCGCCTGATGCAGCGCGACGTCTGCGCCGTGCCCGAGCATTGGCAGGTCGGCCAGGTCATCGATTATCTCCGCTCGACCGCCGAGCTTCCGACCGACTTCTGGGAAGTCTTCGTCGTCAACGCGTCCCACCATCCGGTCGGCACCTGCAAGCTTTCGACGATCCTCAGGACGCCGCGCACGACGCAGGTCAGCGAGATCATGCAGCGCGAGCAGTCGCTCATCCCGGTCGACATGGACCAGGAAGACGTCGCGCTCCGCTTCCAGAAATATGCTTTGGTCTCTGCCGCGGTCGTCGACGAGGAGAATCGCCTCGTCGGAATGATCACGGTCGACGACATCGTCCATATCATCCAGGAGGAAGCAGGCGAGGACGTGCTGCTGCTCGCCGGCGTCGGCGACGAGGGCGACATCAACGAGCCGATCCCGCTGACCGTGCGGCGGCGGCTCTTCTGGCTCGTGATCAATCTTGGAACCGCGATCGTCGCGGCGAGCGTAGTCAGCCTCTTCCAGAGCGAGATCGGGAAGTACGCGGTCCTGGCGGTATTGATGCCGATCGTCGCCGGGATGGGCGGCAATGCTGGAACGCAGACGCTGGCAGTGGCGGTGCGGGCGCTTGCGACCAACCAGCTGACCGAATCCAATACGCTTCGTGCCTTCGCCCGCGAGCTAAAGATCGCGCTAGCGAACGGACTGTCGCTCGGAGTGCTGATCGGAACCGGAGTTGCGCTGGTCTTCGGCAACCCCCTCCTCGGCGTCGTGATCGCGACCGCTATGGTCATCAACAATCTCGCCGCCGGACTGGGTGGAATTCTCGTGCCGGTGACGCTCGATCGCGTCGGGGTCGATCCCGCCGTTTCCTCGGCGGTGTTCGTGACCACGGTGACCGACGTCACCGGTTTCTTCAGCTTCCTCGGGCTTGCAGCGGCGGTCGGTCTCGGCCGCTAAGTCATTGCGAATTCATGGGCGGTTCGGCACTTCGGCAAGGTGCCGACTCTCCACCTCACCAAGGTCGCTTTTGCCTGCCGCGACCTCGATGCGCTGAAGGCGCGGGTCGCCGCCCGCGCCGTGGACGGGGAAGTGCGCGTGCCAACGCGCATGCGGCAGAAGCGCGCCGCGGAGCTGGTCGGCGGCAAGATCTACTGGATCGTCAAGCACCGGATTATCGCCGGGCTCGAGATCCGCCGCTTCGAGGACCGGCCGGACGGACGAATCGACATCGTCTGCTTTGCCGAGCTGAAGATCGTCACGCCGATGCCGCGCCGCGCCCACCAGGGCTGGCGCTATCTCGAAGATAAGGACGCGCCCTCAGAGGGCGGCGATAGCACCGGCATCGCCGAGCTTCCGCCGCAACTCTACGGACGTCTTGCTGCTCTGGCCCTCGTCTAGGCTTTACCTGAACAGGATGATCAGGATGATGATCAGCAGGATGAGGCCGCCGATACCCAAATACATGGCTTCTCTCCCTTTTCTTTGTGGGAAATGAAACGATTGGGCGGGGCTGCAGTTGCCCGGCTCGGCCCGCAAACGTCCGCTTGTCGACATTTTGCCGCCGCCCTATGGCGGGCCGCACAAGCTACAGGAGGCGCTCATGACGGACGTTCGGGTTTCAACGGCAATCGACTCGAAAGTCGCCGAGCGCGCCATGCTGAAGCATCCCTTCTACCAGGCCTGGACGGAGGGCCGCCTGTCGCTCGATGACCTGCGCGCCTACGCCCGCCAGTATTTCCACCATGTCGAGGCTTTCCCCCGCGCAGTGAGCGCGGTGCACAGCGCCTGCCCGGACCGCGACGGCCGCCGGATGCTCGCCGAGAACCTCGCCGAGGAAGAAGGTATCGAGGCGGGCAAGCAGGATCATGCGACCCTCTGGCTGATGTTCGCCGCCGGTCTCGGCGAGAGCGAAGG